>NZ_JBMPPN010000013.1:0-121321 GCF_049340165.1 Undibacterium sp. Xuan67W | reverse complement strand
GCTCCTAAGCAAGCGCGCGACTTCACGTGAACGCTCACTAGCAGATTCGTTTCCCTCAAGTTCTGCAAGTTCAGCGTAATTGATTAAGGTTTCTACATTGCTCATAAAGGAATCATTGTGCTTTAACTTCAAATAGGGTGAAAAAAAAATTCCGCCTAACCTAGCGGCCTGTCCGCCTATCCTAGCGAGGCAGTTCCTTCGTAACTGTTGCTCTGTAATGCTTTCAGCAATAGGCTGTAATTATTATCAGTACTAAATAACCAGGAAAGACAGACAGCTTTCGTGGATGCCGCGCACTTCACTTTCGAAGCAATTTCCAAATAAGCGAAGCTGTTCAGTGACCTTAAAAATTGCTTGCGTGACAAGTGCGATAGATTACGCACGACTTGAGGCTATGTCTAGTGGATTCGAAAGTAGGTCCGCTTTCGCCCCTTAGGAATGGGTCAAATCATTTTCTTGAGCGTCCGCGTAGGATACGACCTGAGCAGTCGAAATAAAAAATGAACGATGGCAATTCGCTGTTTCTTTGACATAAACACTCCTGCCAAACGAGAACACTTCTTTACCAATCCATAGCCTAATTGACACGCTAATCACTGGCTCATTTGGTGCCCATACGCACTTATTCGAGAAATTCAGACTTAGCTGAACGAAATCCTTAAAAATTCAAAGTTAGCTGATTTATTTGTTCAGAATTCATTAATCGGTCAAAATGTACACCATTGATTTTAATAAAAATACAATTCAGAGTTATCTGAACATCGACACGAGTTGCCTCCATATTGCCTGAATACCAGTCAACATACTGGCCAGCCTTCAATTACAAAGCGCTCCGTCCTGCTGCACATAGCTTGAGGTGCATCAATTCGCAATCTCAGGTTTCAGACAAATAATGAACTTCCTGGCAATGCCACATGCGCCATGGTTGCAATTTATTTCCCCCTGCACAAACAAGGAGTCTGATCATGCGTTTGAAAAATAAAAACATCGTCATTACCGGAGGTGTGAGCGGAATCGGACTCGCTACTGCCGAACGTTGCCTGCAGGAAGGCGCCAATATCGTGATTGCTGATCTGCATGACGACGCGGGCAAGGAAAGGGTTGCGGAGCTGAATTCACTTTATGCGGGACGCTGTCACTTTATTCCTGTTGATGTCACCTCGACCGAACAGGTGGATCAACTAATTGCAGAGACAGTCAAACAATTAGGTAGCCTGGACGGAGTGTTTAACAATGCGGGTATTGGAGGAATGTGTGCCGCGGACAGCTACACAGACGACGATTATCTGCGCATCATTGATATCAACTTAAACGGTGTCTTCAGAGTGGCGCGCGCCGCTCTGCGCCAAATGTACCAGCAAGGCAATGGCAGTATCGTCAATTGCGCCTCGATTTTAGGTGTCTTCGGGCAAAGCATGACAGCTGCTTATTCCGCGGCAAAAGGCGGCGTCGTCAATCTGACGCGCACTCTGGCGCTTGAGGCGGCATCGAAAGGCGTCAGAGTGAATGCAGTTTGCCCGGGTTATATTGATACGCCACTCTTATCAGGACTTGATGCAAACATGCGGCAAGCGTTGATTCAATTGCACCCTGTCGGCCGTCTGGGGCGACCGGATGAAGTAGCCAATGCTGTCCTATTTTTACTCAGCGATGAAGCCAGCTTTATTACAGGGGCTAAGTTGATGGTAGATGGCGGATTCACAGCAGGGAAATCTTAAACTATCACGCAAGGACTTACACAAAACAAAAAACTGCTTAACAACAGTCAAAACGAATCCGCAAGCTGGATGCGGCTCTCAGAGGCATTTCGTGCCAACAGGCTCACTCCGCTTGTGGATTCGTTTTGCGTTCTGATTGGATATTCCATGGAAATGCTGACTCCGGCCTTTTCTCTGCGTCTTTATGCCTCTGTGTTGAGCGGTCTTAGCCTTTACGTAAGTCTCGGGTCAATTCAAGACAAGCTCAACAAGCTGCACTCACCCGCCGAACGCGATACCAAATTGCGCGTTTTAGATCGAGAGAACTCTGTTTGCCGGAAAAAATACACAATAGCGCTCAAAGCAATGACATCCGCTGCATAGTTAGTCTGAGTTTGTGACAAAAGTCTCCAAACCAAATAGACTTAAGTCCAGAGACAAACAAAACCATTGGACAAAAACCAAACCTCGTTTTAAGGCGCAGAATAGCTGTATGCGAATGTCGTGACGGCAATCTATTTGCGGCGACACTGGCTCCGCCTGATTACAACGATGTCTGTATTCTGTCCGCAAAAAGAAAATTCCACCATGCGTATATTGCTCGCTGAAGATGATAGTGTTCTCGCTGACGGACTGACCCGATCGCTGAGACAATCTGGTTATGCCACCGATTGTGTTGCCAACGGCCAGGAAGCAGATTCTGCATTATCGACTCAAGATTTTGATTTACTGATTCTGGACTTAGGGTTACCCAAGCTTAGCGGACTGGAAGTATTACGTCGCCTGCGCGCACGCAACTCGCATTTGCCTGTGCTGATACTGACAGCGGCGGACTCCGTCGAGCAAAGGGTAAAAGGCCTTGATCTAGGCGCAGATGATTACATGGCAAAACCGTTCGCACTGTCTGAACTCGAAGCGAGGGTTCGCGCCCTGACCAGGCGTGGCGCGGGTGGCGGTCCTACGGTCATCAAGCACGGCCCGCTGACCTATGATCAGGTCGGGCGTATTGCCTACATCAATGAGCAAATGCTCGATCTCTCGGCGCGAGAATTAGGTCTGCTCGAAGTGCTCCTGCAAAGAACCGGACGACTGGTATCCAAAGAGCAGCTGGTCGATCACCTCTGCGAATGGGGTGAAGAGGTGAGTAATAATGCCATCGAAGTCTATGTTCATCGCCTGCGTAAAAAAATTGAAGTCGATGGCGTCAGGATCGCTACCGTCCGTGGCTTAGGTTATTGCCTGGAAAAATTCTTTGTGGCACCCGTCTCCGTCACGAATACAGTCACACCTACCGACACACCATGACTGACGACCACGGCGCAGAACTAGCGATTCGTCCGCAAGCGCCGGAGCATCCTCTCCATAGCCAGCCACCGGAAAAAATTCAACGTTCTTTATTCGGTGAAATTCTGGACTGGATGCTGGCGCCACTGCTACTGCTGTGGCCAATGAGCATCGCGATCACCTATCTGGTCGCAAAATCGATCGCCAATCAACCGTTCGACCGGGCACTTGAAGACAATGTCCTAGTCTTATCACAGCAAGTAAAACAGGTCGATGGAAAAATCATTACCCAGATGACCAGCCCGGCACGCGATATTTTGCGCGCGGATGATCTCGACAGTATTTATTTTCAGGTCAAAACAGAGCATGGCGACCTGATCGATGGCGATAAAGATTTACCGACTCCGCCAGAAGAAGAAAAAGTCGCCACTGGTACAGTACAGATACGCAATGAAACACTGCGCGGCATTGATATCCGTGTCGCTTACAGCTATATCAATCTGAATAAAACCACGAGCAATCTGGGCACCCAGAATGCGGAGAAATATGCGCCGAATCTCGTGTTGATTCAAGTCGCAGAAACATTGGAAAAACGTGCTGTACTCGCCAACGAAATCATTAAAGGCGTGATCCTCCCCCAGTTTATTATTTTACCGATCGCACTGGCACTGGTCTGGTTTGCATTAAGCCGCGGACTCTCGCCGCTGGCAGAGTTACAGCATCGAATAAGAGCGCGTCGTCCCGATGATTTAAGCCCGATTGACTCACGTCAGGTTCCTGAGGAAATTACCCCGCTGGTTCGCTCTTTGAACGAGATGCTGGAACGCCTTGCACAAACGATCGGCAACCAAAAACGCTTTATCGCTGATGCGGCACATCAGATGAAAACACCGCTGGCAGGTATGCGTATGCAGTCAGAATTGGCGTTGCGGCAAACAGATCAGGAGGAAATCCACCGCTCCCTGCTACAGCTGGCAAAAAGCTCGGAAGCGGCCACACGTCTGGTCAATCAATTGCTGACACTCGCAAGAGCAGAAAATCAAACGCCTGCGACCAAGCCTCTGGAACCTGTTGAACTGACCGAGCTGGTGCGCAGCACCGTCCACGACTGGATACAAACCTCTTTCTCGTACCAAATCGATCTGGGGCTGGAGCAGCCGGATTTTCCTGTGATGATTTTTGGTAATCCTCTGATGCTCCGCGAGTTGCTGAGTAACCTGATTGATAACGCGATTCGCTACACACCAAAAGGGATGAGCGTCACGGTCAGAATCCGGGTTAGCGAAGAACAGGCTCTGGCAATATTGGAAGTTGAGGACAATGGCCCCGGAATTCCGGTTGCAGAACATGACCATGTATTCGAGCGCTTTTATCGCATCCTCGGCAGCAACGTTCAGGGCAGCGGACTGGGTCTGTCTATCGTGCGGGAAATTGCTCAGCAACATAATGCCCCGATCGAGATCATGTATAACCCGCGGAATCAGGATGCAAAATATCCGGGCTGCCTGTTTCGTGTTTCGTTTCAGATGAATCCACATGCCAGCTTGCCCGGTGATTTTTCCTGAACTCAGGCAAAGACAACACATGACAGAGACCAACACCACCGTCACTTCCAGCAGCCGCGCCAATAACGTGAATAGTGTCTACTGGCGTCATACCCGTCAGCTCACAGCGACCTTGCTGGCAAGCTGGCTGGCGCTGACATTCGGCGTATTGTTTTTTGCCCGCGAACTGGCGTCGTATACTTTCTTCGGCTGGCCATTGTCCTTTTACATGGCGGCACAGGGACTAACTTTATTCTATGTCCTGCTACTGACAATCTTATCGATTGTCATGCGCAGAATAGAACGAGCCCATCAAATCCATCTGAATAATCAAACCGGTCATGCCGCTGATATGCCAGCTTCAGCAAAGGAAAACGCCTAATGGTGCAACGTCGCTTTACCAAACGCCTGACGATTTATTATGCATGGTACACACTGCTGTTCATCGTATTTCTGATCAGTCTGGCGGTATTGGAAAAAGAAGGCGTGCCTCGTGCATGGATAGGATATCTGTTCATGTTCTCGACTATCGTGATCTACGCAGGCATCGGTGTCTTGAGCAGAACCTCCGATATTTCTGAATATTATGTTGCCGGGCGCCGTGTCCCTGCGATTTTTAATGGCATGGCGACAGCGGCTGACTGGATGTCAGCGGCAAGTTTTCTTAGTCTTGCCGGCGGACTCTACTTACAAGGCTTTGACGGACTTGCCTACATCATCGGATGGACGGGCGGATTTTGTCTGGTGGCACTGCTGATCGCACCGTATATACGCAAATTCGGCCAATACAGTATTGCTGATTTTTTAGGCACGCGCTTCGCGGGTGCGCAAGGCAGCAACATTGTCAGAGTGCTTGCTGTGATTGCTACTATCTTTATTTCTTTCACCTATGTAGTCGCTCAGATTTATGGCGTGGGATTGATTACTTCGCGTTTCACCGGCGTTGATTTTTCGGTGGGAATTTTTCTGGGGTTAGCGAGTATTCTGGTGTGCTCATTTTTAGGCGGCATGCGCGCAGTTACCTGGACTCAGGTAGCGCAGTACATCATCATCATTATTGCGTACATGATTCCGGTCACATGGCTATCCGTCAAACATACGCAAACACCGATACCGCAAATTGCCTACGGCTCTAAATTATCCGCATTAAGCAGCAAAGAAAAACTGTTTGCCGCCGACCCCAAAGAACAGGAAGTCCGCGCCATATTCAAACAACGCGCGGAAGGGTTCCAGCTCAAGATTCAGCAACTCCCGAACTCATGGGAAGAAGGTCGCTATGAATTACAGCGCAAGCTTGATGAACTTAAATCCGGCAACGCATCGCTGATAGAGATCAAAGCCGCAGGTCGCGCTCTGGCGAATTACCCCAAGACGCCGCAAGAGGCGCAGCAACGCTGGACAGAAGCGAAGAATAATAATCTGGGACGTGCCGAACCAACCATCACGAACTACACGCCCTACGCGGCAAAAGACAGTAACGAATCTGACATTAAACGTAATAATTTTCTGGCGCTGGTTTTTTGTCTCATGATGGGAACCGCCGCCCTGCCACATGTATTGATACGCTACTACACGACACCCTCAGTACGTGAAAGTCGTGAGTCGGTATTCTGGTCGCTGTTTTTTATTATGCTCTTGTACATCACGATTCCTGCACTGGCTATTCTGGTGAAATACGACATCTATAACTCGCTCGTCGGAATGGAATTCTCTAAGCTTCCGTCATGGGTCACCTACTGGGCCAGTATCGATAAAATTAATCCGCTGGTCAATATCACTGACATCAATCATGACGGCATTGTTCAGCTGGCAGAGATTGCGATTGATGGCGATATCGTGGTGCTGGCGACACCGGAAATCGCTGGTCTGCCTTATGTAATCTCCGACCTCGTTGCCGCTGGTGGGCTGGCCGCGGCCTTGTCCACAGCGGATGGTTTGTTACTGACGATTTCCAATTCTTTATCTCACGATATTTATTACAAGATTGTTGACCCAAGCGCGTCGACACAAAAAAGAGTCACGATTTCAAAACTCTTGTTACTAGTGGTTGCGCTGGTGGCCGCCTATGTCGCCTCCTTAAAACCCGCCGACATATTGTCGTTGGTCGGTGCCGCATTTTCTCTTGCGGCGTCGGCGCTATTCCCTGCACTGGTATTGGGCATATTTTGGAAGCGGGCGAATCACCAAGGAGCAATCACCGGAATGATCGCGGGGTTTATCGTTTGTGTGTTTTATATGCTCAACACACATCCGTTATTCGGTGGTAGTGTTGCTAATCAGTGGTGGCATATTGCGCCGATTTCTGCTGGTGTATTTGGCGTACCGGCGGGTCTGATCAGTATGGCGGTCGTCAGTCTGATGACGCCTAAACCCGACCCGCATACGCTGGACCTGATTGATTTTATTCGCGCGCCATAGCCGCTGTCAGACCGCTTTTGATCACGCTGGCATGCTTCTTGATAGTACGTACTCAAACAACAGCGAACTAACATCATGGCAAAATTTTTCAATGAAATGACTGCTGATGGCATCGATGCAGCAGGTAATATCCGTGAACACTATCGTGAGTTCAGTACCTGGTTAAAGCAGCAATCGCCAGAGACCATACAGCGTAAGCGCGCTGAAGCTGATCTGACTTTTCGCCGCGTCGGCATTACCTTTGCCGTCTATGGTGACGATGCTGGTACTGAACGCCTGATCCCCTTTGATATTATTCCCCGCATTATTCCTGCATCGGAATGGGCGCAATTGCAGACTGGTCTGGTACAGCGAGTTAAAGCGCTGAATATGTTTATTCATGACATTTACCATGATCAAAACATCATCAAGGCAGGGATTATTCCAGCCGAGCAGATTTATAAAAATGCGCAATACCGGCCGGAGATGCAAGGGATCTCTGTCGCATCGGATATCTACGCCCATATCGCCGGTGTCGATATCGTCCGCGCCGGCGCCGGTGAGTTTTACGTGCTGGAAGACAATCTGCGCGTACCGTCCGGCGTGTCCTACATGCTGGAAGATCGCAAGATGATGATGCGTTTGTTCCCCGACTTATTTGCGCGCAATAAGATTGCGCCGGTCGACCATTACCCTGACATGCTGCTAGACAATTTACGCTCAGTTGCCCCGATGGGTGTCAATGATCCGACCATCGTCGTGATGACACCGGGAATGTATAACTCAGCCTATTTTGAACACGCATTTCTAGCACAGCAAATGGGTGTCGAGCTGGTTGAAGGCAAGGACTTGTTCGTCAATGACAACGCCGTGTATATGCGCACCACACGCGGTCCTAAGCGGGTCGATGTTATTTATCGCCGGATTGACGATGACTTCATGGATCCCCTTGCATTCCGTCCTGATTCTTCCCTAGGCGTCCCTGGCTTATTGTCCGTCTATCGTGCTGGCAGAGTTACATTGGCGAATGCAATTGGTACCGGTGTTGCGGATGATAAGTCGATCTATCCTTTTGTTCCGGACATGATCAAGTTCTACCTGACGGAAGAGCCGATACTGAATAACGTGCCAACCTATCAGTGCCGCAAACCCGAAGACCTTGCTTATACACTGGCGCATTTACCTGAACTGGTCGTTAAGGAAGTTCATGGAGCCGGTGGCTACGGCATGCTGGTGGGTCCGGCATCGACCAAGGCACAGATCGAGGATTTCCGGCAAAGACTGATTGCCAAACCGGATGGCTATATTGCCCAGCCGACGCTGGCATTGTCCGCCTGCCCTACCTATGTCGAAAGCGGTATTGCCCCTCGCCATATTGATTTAAGACCATTCGTACTGTCAGGCAAAACTATCTCAATGGTGCCGGGCGGACTCACCCGTGTGGCGCTGCAAGAAGGATCACTGGTAGTCAACTCATCCCAAGGCGGCGGCACCAAAGATACGTGGATACTCGAAAAATAAGGGTATGCGAGCGGATCGCCGGATCCCACCGTTTTTGAAAATAATCATGGCATTGCGCAGGAGAAGAACTCATGTTGAGCCGCACCGCAGATCACTTATTCTGGATGGCACGTTACACCGAACGTGCTGAAAATACCGCCCGCATGCTTGATGTCAACGTGCAGACATCGATGCTGCCTCAATCCGCTGAAGATGCGGAACAAGGCTGGCGCGCCATGCTTGGCATCTCAGAACTACAAAGCGCATTTGATCATAAGTATGGCTTGCTGAATGCAAAAGACGTGCTCGATTTCATGGTGCGCGATCCGGACAATCCATCGTCCATCGCCGCCTGCCTGACCGAAGCCCGCGAAAACGCACGTGCCGTGCGGGGCACGCTGACAACCGAAGTATGGGAAACCCAGAACGCTACCTGGCTCGATATGCAAGAGCGACTGAGTAGCGGCTTGCTTGAAACTGATCCGAGCCAATTTTTTGAGTGGGTCAAATACCGGTCGCATTTATCACGCGGCGTGACACTAGGCACGATGCTCAAAGATGAGGCGGTGCATTTCATACGGCTAGGTACTTTCCTGGAGCGCGCCGATAATACTGCCCGGATTCTGGACGTAAAATTCCACGCGGCAAAAGATATCAACAGTACCGACGAAGCCGTACAACGTGATTTCTATTACTGGGCTGCGTTATTACGCTCGGTATCGGGCTTTGAAATTTACCGCAAAGTGTATCGTGACGTCATCACACCAGAGCGCGTGGCCGAACTCCTGATGCTGCGTGGCGATATGCCAAGATCCTTACTCGCCTGCATGGATGAAGTCGTCCATAACCTCAAGGAAGTACGCAATGATGTGTCCTCAGACACAGAGCGCTTCGCGGGCAAACTGCACGCAGAATTACAGTTCGGGCGTATCGAAGATATTCTGGCAGCAGGCTTGCACGATACGCTGACGGAGTTTTTGGAGCGCATCTTTGCACTAGGCAACCGCGTCAGCCGCGACTTCCTGGTACCACTTGCCGCATGATGTACCAACTGACAATAGCAGCATACTCCCGCTCAGTATTTTTATATCGCGTAGTATAGATTAGCGGATTCAACCTGTTTTAATGGAAAAGGGTGGGAGTATATAAATTATGCAACTATCAATACGGCACGAAACCACATATCGCTATACGACTCCGCTGGCATATACGATCCAGCAATTGCGCCTGACGCCACGCGTAGAGTCGCAACAGCGCAGCCTTTCATGGCAAATCGAGACAAGTGGCAATCGCCACGCCTACACCGATGCCTATGGCAATCTCTCGCACATGCTCACCATCAATGGTCAACTGGAAACGCTGAGCATCGTCGCACAAGGCGTGGTGGAAACCGTCTTCCCTTATCAAGGCAGGTTAAATTTAATTGAAACCTTATCGCCGTGGATTTTCACGGTACCGACACCGCTGACAGAGCCGACACCGAGTATCGTCGCCTTTTCTGCCAACTGTCTACCAGCCAGGCCCGAACAAACCCAGACCAAGCATCTCATGAAAATGGCAGAGCACATCTTTGGTGCAGTAGCGTACCGAAGTGGTGCAACCCTTGTCACAACCACGGCAAATGATGCTCTGATGCTAGGGTTGGGCGTATGTCAGGATCACGCCCATTTGTTCCTCGCCTGCTGCCATGCGCATGGGATTCCGGCACGCTATGTCAGCGGCTATATTGATCCGGGCTCGACCGACCATGCTGCCAGTCATGCCTGGGTTGATGTCTGGGTAGAAGACAGCGACTTCTCCGGCTGGGTCAGCATCGATGTCACGCATGCGCGACTGATGACCGATGCCTATTGCCGCTTGGCGATTGGTCGCGACTACGATTCCGCCGCCCCTATTCGCGGCGTCAGGCGCGGTGGCGGTGATGAAATTCTGGATGTCAAAGTACAGGTTGTACCGATTTATGAGAACTAGGATCGGCTGGTGCCCCGTAGTTACGAGGCGTAAATTGCTTAAATAATTTAGCCTTAGGGTAAAATAAGGCTTTTATAAAAGACTCTTGCAACAATGACATATTGTGTTGGCATGCGCCTCGATGCGGGGCTGGTTTTTCTCTCCGACTCCCGTACCAATGCGGGCGTTGATCAGGTCGGCACTTTCAGAAAAATGAGCGTGTTTGAAAATCCTGGCGACCGTATGATGGTCCTGATGACCGCCGGAAATCTCTCTATTTCACAATCAATTCGCCAACTCGTCTCTGAGCACGTATGCGCCGATGGCAGCACAATCTGGAATGCGCCGAATATGTATGAGGCTGCCCGCATTCTCGGCGAGGCCGTGCGTACAGTGCACAAACGAGATGCTGCCTCTTTGTCGGAATTTGGTATCGACTTCAATGTCAGTATTATTTTTGGCGGTCAGATCAAAGGCGAGCGTTGCCGCCTGTTCCAAATTTATGCCGCTGGCAATTTCATAGAATCGCATAACGAAAATACCTATTTTCAGATTGGTGAAGCCAAATATGGCAAGCCGATTATTGACCGCGTAGTTACGACAGCGACACCGTTGGATGAAGCGGCAAAGTGTGCACTGATTTCTATGGATTCAACCTTAAAATCCAATGTATCGGTAGGCCTGCCACTGGACTTGCTGGTGTATGAAAATAATAGTCTGGCAGTTACCCGCTTTGTAACGATAGACGAAAAAAATCAATACTTTCAGATGATACGCAGCACCTGGGGACGTCAGTTGAAGAGCGTGTTTGAAGGTATCGATGACCCAGTATGGGACGCGGCACCCGATGCGACGAGCAATGTCCTGTCATCGACAAACATGAACAGCAAACCTGTCCGTGTAGCGATACCAAGTCATGTCAGTGCGACAGGCATGGATAAAGCTCCTCTGCAAAGTCTGGCCCAGCAATTTAATAGCAAGCAACAATGATGTGCTGAGACGGATTGCGCAGGTAGCATCATTAAAAAAATGGCACGAAATTCGTGCCATTTTTCTTTTTAAGCGACGCGACAAAATCAGTCCTTAAGATTAGCCCTAAACTTAGTCGCTAGGTACGCCAGGCACAATCTACAGCATGATCCTGCACCATGCCAATTCCCTGCATATACGCATAAACAATCGTCGATCCAACAAACTTAAATCCGCGCTTACTCAGGTCTTTCGATATACGGTCAGACAATTCCGTTTTAATAATCCGGTCGCCATTATTACGAATCGGCTTGCCATTTATATGCCCCCATAAATAAGCATCTAACCCTCCAAGTTCATCACATAAACGCAAATATGCCTGCGCATTAGTGATCGCCGCTGCAACCTTAAGCCGGTTCCGCACGATGCCTGGATTGGCTAATAACTGCGCAACTTTCTCCGCATCATATACCGCGATTTTCTTTGCATCCCAATGATCAAAAGCGATGCGATAATTTTCACGCTTGTTGAGTATCGTTTCCCAGCTCAGCCCCGCCTGCGCGCCTTCAAGATTTAGCATCTCGAACAAAAGTACCTCATCATGACAAGGCACACCCCACTCATGATCATGGTAATGAAGATAAAGAGGATTCGATGGATTAGCCCAGGAACAGCGTTGCGTAGACATGGAATTTTTCATTTAAAAACATGATGAGACAGGCATTCTCACACACAATCTCACGATCTTAAAACATCACTACGCGCCCCAGTAGTTTTTTGATTATTCATGTCAGCTCCCCAAAAAACGCAGGAGATACCTGCGCTTTTAAAAACAACATTCCAAGAAAAACTCAAGACTTGGGCAATATCTCATGCAGTTCGTAACTCATCAAAGCAAGGAAAGCGACCAAACCCAGATACAGCGCGCCATAGTTGATACGTGTATTCGTCGGAACCTGATAATAATCTGCAGGCAAACCCTCAGGAGCTTCTTTGGAAAATGCTTGCTTTAACTGCGGATACGCCAGAATCGCAATCAAAATCAGCATAGGACTTGGATTGTAGAAAAATAAGGCAATCAGCAATGGAATACCTGCCAGCCAGACTTTGGGAGAAATGATGGCGGTGATGCGGCCACCATCTAGTGGCGAAATCGGGATGAGATTAAACAAGTTAATCATAAATCCCGAATAGGCTAGCGCTAGCATCAAATTACTTTCATAATTTCTACCCACCCAATAACATGCTAACGCTCCCATACTCCCAGCGATCGGTCCGGCAAATCCGATATACGCTTCTGTCTCTACATCATGTGGCAATTCTTTAAGCTGTATCCAGGCGCCGACAAAGGGGATAAACGTCGGTGCACCAACGTCTAGTCCCCGCTGACGAGCTGCGATGAAATGCCCCATTTCATGAATAAAAATGAGTAAAACAAAACCTACTGCATAACGCCACCCAAAAATCCATGAGTAGACAATCATGGAGATGAGCATCGTGCCGCCCGTCGTCAGCAACTTCCCCAGCTTGCCAACAGCGAATAGCCACGTCAACAACTTAACCATCCTGAAATCCTCTAATCAGTTTTTGTTTTAAATGTGCAGTAATCGCGCCCACATCTATACTCACGCTTGCCCTGCATCGCCATCCTTCTTTTTACCAAACAGCTTGGCAATCCCGGCGCCAGCAGCGGCAAGGCCTACTAAGAGTAATTTTTTAAAAGCCAGCAACATCGCAAAAATTTTACCGAAAAAACCTAATTTGGCAGCGACTCCGCCAGCCACCAGAGCGGCTAAGCCGTACTCGGCAACCTTATCACTTTTCGCATCAAAGTCAGCATAACGATTGCCGTCTGCGAACTCAGTAAAAGCAACAACGTTTTGCATTTCTTTTTTCACTTCCGTGATTTGCTCCATGCCTGCTACAGCATTCAACACCAGCACGCCCTTGCGACCAAGAACACGGATGTTGTAATTCAATGAATTTTCTCCGGCCTTGCTGCCAGCGAATTCCTTCGCCCAATAAAATTTGTGGCTCGTTTTGTCATAGCTTGGCTTTTCCGCCCAGCCGACCAGCGTCATAGGAGAATAACCCGCTTTTTTACGCTCTTCATTCGCGGCGACATTTGCCTCCTTCATATCCTTGAGCAAGTCATCGTAGTTAATACTGTCCGCATCATCATCCTTGACATGACCGTCTTCATCATAGGTCACAACCACACCCCAGCTTGCCGAACTGAGGGGACTGACATTCGAAGGAAAAATCATACCCAAGGTTTTTGCGCCTGGCGGATTACCCCAGGCATCGACCAATACTTTTTCCGTATCTTCTGGGGACAAATAGCGAAACGATGGTGACAAATTCAAATTTGCGATGCCGTTTGGCAGCGATATTTTGCCCTGCTGGAATTTCAACGACGCCACGAATTCTTCAGCTGTCATTTTCTTTTCTGGCGCATCGGCAGCTTGTATCGCCGGCGTCAACAGCATTGAAAAAGCAATGGTGGCAATCATTCCTAATTTTTTAAACATGGTTTCCCTTTGTGGTTTTATGATTTTGCGGACAGTTGATCTGCCCTCATCGAGATAAACGACAGATATTATCAAATTAACCACACCAATAGCGCCCTTGACGGAAATATATTTGCTGAATTTTGTAAGCTTGTGCGCTTATTGCAGACTAATCTGAAATATATAGCTGAAGCCATTCTTTTATCTTCAATTTATTTCTGATTCATAAAGCAACGAAGTCAAACACGCGCAAGGACACATCATGAACCGACGACATTTCATCCAGAACCTGGCGATCTCAGGCTTTTCCATGGCAAGTTCTGGTGTCATGGCACAAAATAACAAAGAGCCCGCCAGATATACGATGCTGGGCACAGATATGAATGGTAAAAAATTTGATCTGAACGATCTATCCGGCCAGACTGTACTTGTCAGCTTTTTCACTGGTGGCTGTAATCTTTGTACCCGCGACTTGAAATTAATGCGTGAATTTTATGTCGGCAATTCGAGACGAAAATTCGTCTTGCTCGCCGTGAATATTGATCAGGATAAAAAAGATTTTGATACCTATAACCAGTTCGTTTCACTGGCGATTCCAAAAGAGCAGCGCTTCCCCACCATATGGCGAAATGCGCCTGGCCACAAAGACAATTTCGGCAGCATCGTCCGCGAACCTACGCATTTTGTGTTGAACCAAAAAAGCGAATTGGTATTTAAACGCGAAGGGACTTTTCAACCAGATGACTGGGACAATCTTTGGCTCTCTCTTAGTTAATTTTTCCCAAAAAAATATACGCAAAGTAGTACCCAATTCTTCTGGTACTCTTTATATTTTCTACGTATTTCCTTGTTTATTCCGCTACTAAATTCGCAGTACTTAGGTCTAGGGGGTAATATGAATCGAAGAGATTTCATTCAGTTGACGAGCATTGCTGGCTTGATGTTGTCGTCACCAATCGTATCAGGGCAGCCAAAAATTGAGTCACTTAAATACACGCTGCATGGTACAGATATCACGGGGAAAATAATCGATCTCAAGGACTTTGCAGGTCGTACGGTATTGGTCAGTTTCTTTACCTTCGATTGTGAACTCTGTAGCCATGATCTGAAATTGATGCGAGAGTTTTACGTCAGTAATTCGAAGAAAAAATTCGTACTGCTGGGTGTAAATATCGATCAAAACAAAAAAGACCTGGATGAATACAACGACATCACCACGCATGCCTATCCCAAAGATCAGCGTTTTCCTACCGTATGGCGCAATGCGTCCGGCCACAAAGATAATTTTGGTAACATCGTGACGCAACCAACTCACTTTGTTCTCAACCCACAACACCAACTAGTATTTAAACGTGAAGGTACGTTTCAGCCCGGCGACTGGGATAAGCTCTGGCTGTCATTGGAATAGTCCTCAAAAAGTCACCTTACCTGCACTGACGACTGCTACATCAAAGTCTAATCTGTATTCAGTCAGAGTTCGTCAAGGCGAGCACGTAACAGTGCTGCTCGATCGGTAAAACCTTGGACAGCATCTGCGTCCATTTTCTCTAACTGGCGGTACACCATGCCAATACGCGGATTGTTTGCCAGACGGTCTGCATTACGATAAAAGAAGTCCCAGTACAGCGCGTTATAGGGGCAAGCCCGTTCGCCGAGACGGGCTTTTTTGTCGTAATGACAGCCCTTGCAATAATCACTCATTCTGTCGATGTAAGCAGCACTCGATACATAAGGTTTGGTTGCCAGAAGTCCGCCATCAGCAAATTGACTCATGCCCAGAGTGTTCGGCATCTCCACCCACTCAAACGCATCGATATAGACGCCGAGATACCAGCAATGCACGGCATGCGGATCCAGTCCGGCTAACAGCGCAAAATTACCGATCACCATCAATCGCTGTATATGATGAGCATGCGCCTGTTCCAGGGATTGTCCTATTGCATGAGACAGGCAACGCATCTTGGTTTGCCCTGTCCAAAACCAGGCGGGCAAGACAGTTGAGTGACCGAACACATTATGATGACCGTAATCCGGCATATTCGTCCAATACACACCGCGCACGTATTCACGCCATCCCAGAATTTGGCGGATAAATCCTTCCGCCGCTGCTAACGATGCATGACCTTGTTGATATGCGGCCTCTGCTTTATCGACGACTTCACGCGGATTCAGCATTTTGACATTCAATGCGAATGATAATAGTGAGTGGAATAAGCGCCAGGCATTGCTGCTCATTGCGTCCTGAAAATCGCCAAAATGTGGCAAGGCATGATCGATAAAAGTATCGAGTTGTTGCAATGCTTCAGCACGGTTCAGAGCCCATGCCAACTGATCTGCCTTAGGGTTGCCAAAACTTTTTACACCTGCAGCGACTATCGCATTCCAAAGGACAGAATGATCGTGACAGCGGCGTTGATCGACAGGCTCCTCCGGCGTACCACGCCAAGGTTTGCGATTGTCATGATCATAGTTCCATTGACCACCGACGGGCTTCTTCGCGTCTTCCATCAGGATCTGATGTTTGACTCGCATTTGCCGGTAAAAATACTCCATCAGCCATTGACGGCGGCCCGTGAAAATATCGGCGGCTTCTGAGCGTGTTGTATAGAAATGCTCGCTGTCGACCATCACCCAAGCGACTGGCGAACGCCGTCCATGTTCATATAATTGCTGATCAAGCCGCCATTCATCAGGCGCCTGATATTCAAAACTGCTCGCCTGATAATGCGCAATAAGATGATCAATATTGGCAGGTAATGATTGCAGATTAGTGGCATCATCAATCGTCAGATAATGTACACGTTGGCCCTGCTCTTTTAACTGGCGCGCCATATCGCGCATTGCTGCAAAGATGGCCAGAATTTTTTGTGCGTGATGTAAAACATAGTCGGTTTCCTGACGTACCTCCATGAAGACATACACAATATCGTCCGCTGATTCGGAGAACCAGCGATGCCGGAGATTCAGTTGATCGCCAAGAATTAATCGTAATATTGTCATAGAGGTGCCAGGTATGCTGTGGGAGATGCGCTAACACCATGTCAACGCACTGTTGAAACTGATTAAAACTGGTTAATACTGTTAGAGAGAAATCAGAGGCTCAGCCAGCGCCGGCGATAACTGCCATCCGCATCATGATCCCGTGTTTGCTTTTGCGGGTTAAAACGTCGCCCGTTACGCGGATCCGTACCCCGCCCAGAAATATATAACCAGTTGCCTTGATTGCTGTAGACGTCATAGTCAATCAATTGCGACTCAAACCAGGCCGCTCCAGCCCGCCAGTCGCAAGCGAGATTATGGATCAGGTAGCTGGCAACAACTTGCCGCAACCGGTTCGACAAATAACCTGTCATGGCTAATTCGCGCATTCCGGCATCCACTAGTTCCTCGCCCGTTTCTCCTTTGCACCAGCGTACAAAGGCCTCGTCATCATGAGGTGGCGCAGGCAACTCCGATAAGCCGCGAGCAGCATATAAACGCCGTCCGTATTTGAGATGAAGAAAACGGAAATAATCCCGCCACAACAGTTCGAACCATATCCAGTAACTGCCGTCATTGGCGCCCTGCTCCTGCTCAAAGGTTTTCAGCTCTGCATAAATGGATCGGGCGGACAGCGCACCTGAGGCCAGCCATGGTGAGAACTTGGTGGAGTAATCCGTGCCCGTCAAGCCATTGCGGGTGAGTTTGTAGGTATGCGGCAGTTTTCTCGCGAGATACTGACGCAGATGCGCATTCGCTGCGCTCGCGCCGCCCAAAAATTCTGTCTTATTGTAAGGAAATGAGGAGCGGTCATCTCCAATGTGACTGGCGCAAACAGTAATGGATGTGGCCCGACGTTGCTCAATCAGAGCCATCTGCTCAGGCAAGGGCGGCACAGATAGCGGTACGCCAAGCGGACGTGGCGGCTTCATACCAGCGGCCTCAATCGCCGTGCGGAACTGCGTGAATACGTCAGGCAGTTCCTGCTCAGCAAATGGCAGATCGTCAGGATCCAGCAAACTCGATTGCCAGCTCGCGATCACTTGCACGCCCTCATGCCGCAAGGCGTGTAGCGCTGCCTCTTCTTCGGGTGCTGCAATCGCCTCACAGAAAACGGCTGCTGCATCATATTTACGAATTAAGTCCGGCAAAACCTGGCGAGCTTCACCATGAAGCTCTAGCAAGGTGCTGCCATAAGATTGCAGATGCGTATGGAGGTCATTTAAGTTCGCGGATAAAAATTGTTGCCGGTGTGCTCCCATCCGATCAAAACCCCAGATCGTTTTTTCCGATACATCAGGGTCATGACAAAAAACCGGAATCAATCTGTCCGCCCGGCTGCAAGCACTTAAAAATGCCGCATTATCCGCAAGGCGCAAATCGTGACGGAACCAGTAAATTAATGTGGTCATGTGGTACTCCGGCTATCGCGACGGCAGCGTTCTGAGCAATATTTGACGTCATCCCATACTTTTTCCCATTTCTTGCGCCAGCTAAACGGTCGCTGGCATTGCGTGCAGGTTTTGCAAGGTAAATCGGATTTTTTACGCATTTTCATTCAGAACTCCCAGCTCAGTTGCGGTGATTTTTTCGTACTGGTTTGTTTGCGCTTTGAGTGAGGCTGGCTTTTTTTCCTTGACCCATGTTTTTCAACAATCGCTGCTTTCGCCGACTTCACCGCAGGCTGGCCTCGCAGAGCAAAGAGACGCGCCTTGGCTGCTCTTGTCGCCTGCTCCAGGTCCACCACTGGCACAGGAATATCCTCGCCAACCGTAACACCACAGTTCGCCTGCATCTCGGGGGGCATACGCCAGGGCTCAAACAACCAAGAGTCTGGAACGCGGCGCATGGCTGGCAACCAATGACGGACAAAACGTCCTTGCGGATCATGGTCCATCGCCTGTTTGATTGGATTGTAAATACGCGGGATATTAATGCCCGTCGTACCCGATTGCATTTGCATCTGACTCCAGTGTATGCCCGGCTCATAGTCCAGAAATTGACGCGCCAGCCAATGGCCTACCGGCCGCCAGTCCAGCCATAAAGGATAAGCAGCCACTGACACGAGCATGGCGCGCATACGAAAATTTAGCCAGCCGGTTTCACGTAACATGACGACACACGCGTCAACCAGTGGCCAGCCCGTGCGTGCTGTGGTTAAGGCCGTGAAATGATCCGGGTTCCAGTCATGCTCACGCAGACCGTCGTAGCCGCGATGCAGGTTGCGGTATTCCAGCTCTGGCTCGCTCTCTAACTTTTGGATGAAATGACAGTGCCAATACAAACGACTGATGAATGCGCTCAATCCTTGTTTTTGACGCAATGCTGTGACCGGCAGCTGCGCACTCTGCTTCAGGGTTGCCTGTACGATTTCGCGCAAACTCAAACAACCATACGCAAGATAAGGAGATAAGCGGGAACAGGCGGTCGGAGCTGATAAAGGCGACGAAATACCGCCGCGATACTGATTGCTGCGATCACACAAAAAACTCTCCAGCACCGCGACACCGGCAGCGCGTCCGCCTGATTGCCGACGAGGCGGGTCGATTAACTGCAATCCCAGTTCCTGAGGTGCCGGAGGACGCTGCCGGTCAAGCGGCAAGGTGACGAAACTTTTGCTGTTTAACAGCGGGACTGGCAGACAGGGTTGCTGTACATGTGCATCCCAATGCGTATGCCAGGCATTGCGGCTGGCAAGCCGTCGCACGACACCAAATTGCGGAAACTCTTGCCAGGTGACTTGCTGTTGACGACACCAGCGTCCGAGTGCCAGATCGCGCTGGTAAGTAAGCGCATTACCAGTTTCTTCATGGGAGCAGATCGTGTGAAAAGGCAAAGCCGCATACAACTGCTGGAACACTTCGGGGACATCCCCCGTCAGCACATGCAACTGACCGCCTGACTGGCGTAGCGCGGTGTACAACTCGCGCAAACTTTCCAGCACAAATTGATAATGTTGATTCGCCGCATCCGCATGACCCCATATACCTGGCTCGATCACGTACATGCACAACACCTGCCCATGAGCGGCGGCCGTGTGAAGCGCGAGGTGATCATGTAACCGCAGATCACGTTTAAACCAAACGATGCTATAACTCATGCTTTGCATTATACAAATGCGAGGCAGCAGGATTTTTGCTGTATCAGCGACGAACCTGAGAGAAGCGGGTCAAGAGAGGGACAAGAGCGTAATAAGATGATGCCGGATGTAACAGCACGAACCAGGCTACGCCGAAACAAGCAAAGGCTAACAGCAATAAAAAAAGCGCATGATGCACATGCGCTTTTTTATAGGATTGAACGGATAAAACGATTGTTCTTGGTTTATCTCAGATGACAATCGTCTGATGCTCGTCACCTTCACGTGCATGGATAGTACCGATACGTGCCACAGTTTCGCCTGCAGCTGTCAGTTGTGCCATCGCAGCATCCGCGTTTTCTTTCGACACGATCACGACCATGCCGATACCGCAATTGAATACGCGGTGCATTTCTGCATCGGCAACACCGCCATGCTGTTGCAACCAAGTAAACAAAGGTGGCAATTCCCATGTACTGCTGTCTAATACGGCAGTCAAGGTGTCGCCCAGTACACGCGGCACATTTTCGACCAGGCCGCCACCGGTGATATGCGCCATGCCTTTGACTTCCATGCTCGCCATCAATGCCAGTAAAGGTTTTACATAAATACGAGTAGGCGCCATCAGTGCATCCGCCAGACTGCGTCCGTGGAAATCGGCATTCAAATCCGGATTGGCAACGTCAATAATCTTACGTACCAAAGAGAAACCGTTTGAGTGGATACCAGAAGAAGCCAGACCAAGGATCACGTCACCCGGAGCGATCTTGGTACCGTCAATGATGTTGGATTTTTCTACCGCACCGACCGCGAAACCGGCAAGGTCGTATTCACCATCCGGGTACATCGACGGCATCTCCGCCGTTTCGCCGCCGATCAGGGCACAGCCTGCCTGTTCGCAACCAAAAGCGATACCTTTGATTACATCAGTCGCAACGGCAACATCGAGTTTGCCGCAGGCGAAATAATCAAGGAAGAACAAAGGTTCAGCACCTTGCACCAGAATATCGTTGACGCTCATGGCGACCAGATCAATGCCAACGGTGTCATGGCGATTCAGGTGGAAGGCGAGCTTCAGCTTGGTACCGACACCGTCAGTACCAGAAACCAGAACAGGTTCCTTATATTTTTTACTGATTTCAAACATGGCACCAAAACCGCCGATGCCAGCCATGACGCCTTCGCGCATTGTGCGTTTAGCAAAAGGCTTAATCGCGTCGACTAGCGCATCGCCAGCGACCATATCGACGCCAGCGTCACGGTAAGAGAGGGAAACATTGCTTGGTGTGCTCATGATATTCGTCAATAGGGGCTTGAGGCGGTAAAATAGGGGGATTGCCGTTGAATCCTGCAAATTTCAGCGGCAAAACCGCTATTTTAACAAAACGCTCGCTCCGCTCCTAGTTTTTAGGGGCTTTAATTCATACTAGGCCAGATACTTGCCTGAATTATTACCTGAGAGCGAAGACAACATTGCCACTCTGGCACTGTAAAATTTGCTAAGAATTTTTGACCTGACGCCACCTAGCCAGCCTATGCCATTTTCTTTTACTGCCGAGCAAAAACAGACCACCCTGTGGTTGCTAATCGGATGCGCACTTCTTTTGCTGGTATCGATGCTAGGCCCTATTTTGATGCCATTCATTGTGGCGGGCATCATGGCATACATCCTCAACCCTTGGGTAGATCGTCTGTGCACCTTACGCATCAAGCAATTCCGGCTACCACGAGCTCTGGCGGCAAGCTTAATCATTGCGCTGGTAATCCTGCTCATTTTGACCATGCTACTAATCATGACGCCGATTTTGCAAAAACAAATTCCGCAGCTACAAGATCAGATTCCACGTTTTTTTGATAAAGCCAATGATTTGCTGGGACCGATGTTAAGTGATCTGGGAATCAAAGTCAGACTGGATAGTTCCGGCATTAAAACTATGTTGACGCAGCAATTGGAGACAAGCGGCGATGTCATTGGCAAGGCCGTTCTGTCGTCGATACGGGTAGGCGGTACGGCGGTCATCGGGATGGTGGCGAACCTGCTGTTGATTCCTATTGTCTTGTTTTACCTGTTAATGGATTGGCATCCGCTGATGAACAGGCTGGAACAATTCATCCCGCGTCGCTGGGTCGACGGTGTGAAATCGGGCGTCATCGAAGTCGACAGTATCCTGGCGCAGTATCTGCGCGGACAAATTATGGTCATGATCGTTCTCGCGATTTACTACTCTGGCGGACTGGCACTGGCGGGTTTTGATCTGGCGCTACCAGTCGGCATCATTACAGGATTTTTAGTGTTTATTCCTTACCTTGGCTTTGGACTTGGTCTTGCACTAGCTTTGATTGGCGCAGTAATTCAATTTGACGGCCTGCATGGCTTGGTTGCTGTCGCGGTGGTCTATAGCATTGGTCAGATACTCGAGAGTTTTATCCTGACCCCACGGCTGGTCGGAGAACGTATAGGCCTGCATCCGCTGACGGTGATTTTTGCCTTGATGGCATTTGGTCAGCTGTTTGGTTTTATCGGTATTCTGGTCGCACTACCTGCCTCGGCAATTCTCGCCGTGGCGGTCAAACATTTGCGTGTTTCTTATTTTAATAGCTCTCTTTATCGTCAACCATGAGGCAATTACTGCTTGATCTGGATGCGGAAAAACTGCCATCCCTAGATACCTTTGTGGTAGGACAAAATGCGGAACTCGCCCAATTGCTGAGTCTGTTTTCCCATCGCACGCCAAGTCAATATGGTGAACGTTTTGTCTACCTGTGGGGCGAAGCTGGTGCGGGTAAAACACATCTGCTACATGCGCTGGCTACCAGCGGGCAAGCGCGTTATATTAGTGCCGACGCACCCGGTAGCGCCTTTGATCACACTCCGGAAATTAGTTTATATTTGCTCGATGATTGCGAAAATTTGCCTCCACAATCCCAGATCGACGCCTTTAACCTGTTCAATGAAACCCGCGCCCATGGTGGTTTTCTGGTTGCTGCCGGCAATCATCCGCCTATGATCCTGAATGTCAGGGATGATTTACGTACCCGCCTCGGCTGGGGCCTGATCTATCAGGTTGTGGGATTGACGGATGAGGATAAAATAGACGCGCTGGAGCGTTCGGCGAATGCGCGTGGCATGAGCATCTCAAGTGGCGTGTTACCCTACCTGATTACGCATTACCAGCGCGATATGCGCTCACTGACCTCCATGCTTGATCAACTGGATCACTACTCGCTGGAAACCAAGCGGGCGATCACCTTACCTTTACTGCGCGAGCTGCTACAACAGCAACAAGCCTATACCAATTAATGCCTACCAACGACTCACAGCCCTTGCCATCCGCCACCATGCGTAACATCGCTTTATTCGATCTTGACCACACTCTGCTTCCTATCGATTCGGATTATGAATGGGGCCAGTTTTTAGCACGTACCGGTGCTGTTGATGCCGATGCGTTTGCACGGCGTAACGCAAATTTTTTTGCGCAATATCAGGCCGGCACTCTGGATCCAGTTGAATATCTGGAATTTGCACTTGGCACTCTGGCACAATTTCCCAGCCATCGACTTGATGCAATGCATCAGCAGTTTATGCATGAGGTCATTCACCCGGCGCTATTGCCAGCGGCCAGAGATTTATTACAACAACACAAGGAGCAGCAAGACCTGATCGCCATCATCACGGCGACCAATCGTTTTGTGACAGCACCGATCGCCAAAGCTCTAGGCGTAGAACATCTGATCGCCGCCGAGCCGGAACTGAACAAACAAGGAAAAATCACCGGCAAACTGCTAGGCATCCCCACCTCCGGTCAAGGCAAAGTCACTCACCTGCACCAATGGTTAGCTTCTCAGGGCAAGCAGCTCAGTGATTTTCCGCGGAGTTATTTTTACAGCGATTCACAAAACGATATTCCTTTATTGTCGATTGTGAGTCATCCTGTCGCCACGAATCCTAATAACAAACTACGTGCCCACGCCGAGCAGCTCGGCTGGCCGATTATTCATTTATTTGACGCGCAATGATCAAGAAATTTATCCGCAAGATGCTGGGTGTCAAAAACCCGCCAGAACCCGCAGGAACGAAGCGCAAACCCACTGTGCTCAGCGCCAAAGAACACGGCATCAATCCTGAATTGCTGTCATCGAATGCCGTTCGGGTCACGCAGACTCTGCAAGAAAACGGCTTTAAAGCCTTTGTCGTAGGCGGTGCAGTGCGGGATCTGCTGCTAGGTGTCAAACCCAAAGATTTTGACATCGCGACGAACGCCACGCCGGAACAAGTCAAGCGGCTATTTCGCCGTGCCTTCATCATCGGCAGACGCTTTCAGATTGTGCATGTCATGTTTGGTCAGGATTTGCTGGAGGTCACCACTTTCCGCGGTGCGGCGACTGACGGCGCACCCAAGGATGAACATGGTCGCGTGTTGCGCGATAACACCTTCGGTGAGCAGCATGAAGATGCCGCCCGACGCGACTTTACAATCAATGCGATGTACTACGATCCCGCCACGCAAACGGTGCTGGATTATCACGGCGGGATTGCGGACATCCGTAAAAAAATCTTGCGTATCATCGGTGTGCCTGAGGCACGTTACCGCGAAGATCCGGTGCGTATGCTGCGTGTCGTGCGCTTCGCTGCAAAACTGCAATTCAGCATCGACGAAGCAACGCGCGAGCCTATCCCGGTCATGGCACCTCTGATCAATAATGTACCGGTCGCCCGTGTATTTGATGAGATGCTCAAGCTACTGATGAGCGGGCACGCAATGGCATGCCTGCAGCAACTCCGCAAAGCCGGTCTGCACCATGGCTTAATGCCTTTACTCGACGTCGTACTGGAGCAGCCGCTGGGTGAAAAGTTCGTCACTCTGGCATTGGCCAATACAGATGAGCGAGTACGACAAGGCAAGCCCGTTTCACCAGGTTTCCTGTTCGCCTCTTTGCTCTGGCATCAGGTTCTGGAGAAATGGGAAGCCTATAAAGCCGCAGGCGAAATGGCGATTCCCGCGCTGCATCTGGCTGCTGATGATGTGCTGAATAAACAGACCGATAGCCTGGCCTTGCAACGCAAGATAGGATCAGACATGCGGGATATCTGGGCGATGCAACCGCGCTTTGAAAAACGTGTAGGCAAGTCTCCTTACAAATTGCTGGAGCATCCGCGCTTGCGTGCTGGTTATGATTTCCTGTTACTACGCTGCGCCTCTGGCGAGATTGATGCGGAGATTGGCGAATGGTGGACGGCCTTCATGGAGGGTGACGGCAGCGAGCGTGAACATTTGTTGACGGTCAAACCTAAGGACGCCGCGGGAGAAGTAAAAAAACGCCGCCCGCGCCGCCGCGCGCCGCGCAAAGCGGCGGCTGCCGAATAAATGGTGACGACAATCCAGGCATGTATTGGCATAGGCGCCAATCTCGGCGATGCACGAGGCACCGTCGAGCAGGCAATCATTCGGCTGGCGGCACTGCCTGCCTCGCGTTTACTGGCACAGTCGGGCCTGTATCTGAGCGCCCCGATTGAATCCTCTGGCGACGATTACATCAATGCCGTCGCGCAGATCAGCACCAGTCTGACTGCTCATGAGTTGCTCAAGGCATTGCAAGAAATCGAATTGGCATTCGGACGTGAACGTCCCTACCGGAATGCGCCGCGCACGCTTGATCTGGATTTGCTATTGTACGGACCGGAACAGATTGATCACGAAGACCTGACCGTGCCGCATCCAAGAATGACTGAGCGGGCTTTTGTCTTGCTGCCCTTATTACAAGTGAATCCCGACGCGGAGATTCCCGGCAAAGGCGCGGCACGTGATTTTATAGAACTGGTCAGGGGTCAGTGTATCCAATTTCTGGGCTAACTTATTTATACTCCCCACCAGTACCATTAATTTTCAGATGAATCCGCAATATTGATGGACGTGATAGAGCAGCAAAGAGAGATACTCCCATGCAAATACCTGTCATTCTGCAAACCACCGGCCTGCTGATTTTATCCAATGTGTTCATGACCGTGGCGTGGTATGGGCATTTAAAAAGCTTATCCAGCAAAGCTTGGTGGATTGCCGCGCTGATCAGCTGGGGCATCGCTCTGTTCGAATACCTGCTGCAAGTGCCTGCTAACCGTATCGGCTATACGCAATACAGTCTGGCACAATTAAAAATCTTGCAAGAGGCGCTGACACTGATCGTTTTTGTGCCTTTTGCTATGCTGTATATGGGACAGCCGTTTAAGCTCGACTATGTATGGGCTGGCTTATGTTTAATCGGTGCGGTGTATTTTATTTTCAGAAGCTGACACTCAGTATGAAGAATCAATATATCAATACTATTCTGGAGAATTATCTTGGCTGAATATTTACAAGATCGTAAAGCGATCAGCATCCCGGGCTTGATCGCGCAACGCCAGCAAGGCGAAAAAATCACGATGCTGACTTGCTATGACGCCAGCTTTGCGGCTTTGATGGATCGCTGCGGTGTTGAGGTGTTGCTGATCGGCGATTCCCTTGGCATGGTATGCCAGGGACACAACTCAACTTTGCCGGTCACCGTGCAGGATATTGCCTATCACACGGCAAGTGTGTGCCGTGGCAATAAGAGTGCGCTGGTCGTCGCAGACATGCCATTCGGCAGCTATGCCACCCCAGAATCTGCCTTCAACAACGCCGCGCAGCTGATACAAGCAGGCGCGCAAATGGTCAAGCTCGAAGGTGGCGCCTGGCTGGCACCGACGATTAAATTTTTAACGGAACGGGCTGTGCCTGTCTGTGCGCATCTGGGCCTGACACCGCAATCCGTGCATCAGCTTGGCGGCTACAAAGTACAGGGCAAAACCACTGCTGCAGCAGATTTACTCAAAGCAGATGCGCTGAGCTTGCAGGCGGCGGGAGCCAGCGCGCTGGTGCTCGAAGCGATTCCCGCAGCCCTGGGTAAAGAAGTCACCGATATACTGGCAATACCGACGATCGGCATCGGCGCAGGCCCGGAATGCTCCGGACAAGTCCTGGTCATGCATGATTTGCTGGGCGTATTCCCTGGACGCAAAGCGCGTTTTGTGAAAAATTTTATGGATGGCCAAACAACGATTGATGCCGCTGTTCAAGCGTATGTAGCTGCGGTCAAGGACAAGTCCTTCCCTGCTCCTGAGCATTGCTTCTAGGCGCGCATGGTGACCGGTGCGCTTACTCACCAGCGATCGCATTCTGTGGTAAATCATCTGGCGATCACTAAATACCGGTTATGGCCTCAAGGTCTGCTACGACAGCGATTAATTCACTTCACCGGTTTACCTCGCTAAAAACGAGGACATATTACTGGAAACGCGCTGCACTATCGGGCAGCGTGTTACGCCATAAGAATGTGCCGGAATTTATTTCGCCAGCAGAGTGTTTTCATCTTGAAAACGCGCCAGGCTGGTTTCAAGATGCTGCGCCAGAGTATCAACTGAATTCACCCGCATCCCAAGTTCACGCAATAAGCCGTCGTGCAGGCCGTACACCCAGCCGTGAATCGTGAGGTTCTGTGAACGTTCCCAGGCATCTTGCACAATCGTAGTCTGACAAAGGTTCATGACTTGCTCAATCACGTTCAGCTCACATAAGCGATTGCTCTTTTCACGTTCGGTATAGATATCACCAAGATACGCTTCATGCTTCTGATGCACGTCCTGGACATGCCGCAACCAGTTATCCGCCAGGCCAACACGACGGCGCGTCAGCGCTGCATGCACGCCGGAACAGCCATAGTGTCCGCAAATGATGACATGCTTTACGCACAGGACATCAATCGCAAACTGCAATACGGATAAACAATTGAGATCGGTGTGAACAACGACGTTCGCGATGTTCCTGTGGACAAATAACTCACCTGGTAACAACCCTAATAATTCGTTGGCAGGAACGCGGCTGTCAGAGCAACCGATCCACAGATATTCCGGAGATTGCTGTGAAGCGAGTTTTTTAAAAAAGTCAGCGTCTTTGGCATTAATTGCATCTGCCCATTGACGATTATTCTGAAGAAGTTGCTCAGGAGATAGAATGGATTGGTCTTGCGTGCTCATACTTGCCCTTCATTTTGAACAGGCGTGATTTTAACCGAGAATCCACTCTAAATTTAAATCCATTGAAAAGAAGTCCATAGATCGTTTCGTAAAGAAAATAAAAAACGCGGCAGTCATTTGACTGCCGCGTTTTTGAACTTAACCGATTCCGTTTAGATCAATCTGTGAGGCTGGTTTTCAACTACTCGCAAGGATTAACCCACAGAACTAAGCTCTAGGACTAGCAAACAGAATTAGCGAAAGCTGCTTTTTTCTTCGCCAGTATCAGCCAGCATCGCTTTTTTCAGAGAACTATCGACTGGTTTTTCACCAAGCCAGATACGTAATAAGGCGTTATTGAAGGCGATATCAGGATATGGCTCACCGAGTTTTTTACCGTTTAAATAAAAAGTCGTTCCTACACCAGGCACCCAGTCGGTCAGCATGATGTCACCTTTTTTCAACTCAGGCACAGAGGCAAATAATTCGCCCAAGCGCAGAAATTGCATGGTCAATTTACCCTTTTCGGCCTTATCGGTATTTTGTTGAATACCGGACATGAAACCCCGGCCGAACTCCTCATTACTCAAATCACGCAACATCACAAGTGTGACGCGTCTGGGACCAGTGGACGCCAGCACATCAGGTACTGTCGTCTTTTTACTCGATAAGTAAAGGCCTGCAGCGTAAACTTTAAAAATCGCTTTGTAACGAATACCTGCACCGTTGAGTTTTAAATCTGTATTTGCCAGATGCACCGTATCTTCAAACTTCGCGCCTGCCACTTCTGTCGTTGCTGCATGCGTAATCAGACTTGCAGACGCAAACAATCCAGCGACCAACAAACGCTTACTTGTATTCCAAACCATATTTATCTCCATTAATTTTTTACCCTTATTTTTCGCACGGGCGTCTTATTATGCAATGCGAAGTTAGAGTAAGCCCACTAAGCAGTCGTGACGAAAGCAATTCGTTGCCACCTCACCACATAGCTCAGCTTAACTGAAATTAGTGGGGCTCGCCTTGCTTAAATAAAGTGCAAAAAGAAGAAATTTATATACGAATTAGCAGAAAATATGGAATTTCAATAAGATATGCGATGACTGACATGATGGATTGTCAAGCTCCGACTCAAAATACAAAACGTAGACGTAAAAAAACCTGCCAGATTATTGGCAGGTTGCGGATTCATCGACCGTCATCGGATGACAGTCAATAGGCCTTAAGCGCTCGTTGGTTATTCGAAAAACTTTTTGACCTTATCCATCCATGTCTTGCTTTGCGGATTATGTTTGGCACCGCCTTCAACCGTGAGTTGCTCAAAATTACGCAGCAATTCTTTTTGTTTGTCCGTTAATTTAACAGGGGTTTCAATCACGACATGACAAAACAAATCCCCTGCATAGCCTGAACGCACGCCCTTCACACCCTTGCTACGTAAGCGGAAAGTCTTACCAGATTGGGTGCCTTCCGGGATCGTGAATGAGGCTTTGCCACTTAAAGTGGGAACCTCGATATCACCACCCAATGCGGCCTTTACAAATGAGATAGGCATTTCGCAATGCAGATCATCACCTTCCCGCTGGAATACCGGATGTTGCTTGATGTGGATTTCAACATATAAATCACCTGGAGGGCCACCGTTCACGCCAGGCTCACCATTACCCGATGAACGGATGCGCATACCGTCGTCAATACCTGCCGGTATTTTGACTTCCAGAGTTTTGTTACGCTTAATGCGACCGACGCCAGAGCAGCTAGTGCAAGGTTCTGGAATCATCTTGCCTGTGCCATGACACTTGGGACAGGTTTGCTGAATACTAAACAATCCTTGTTGCATGCGTACCTGACCATGTCCGGCACAGGTGCTGCAAGTGACAGGCTGAGTACCGGGCTTGGCACCTGACCCATGACAGGTTTCACACTCATCCCAGCTCGGTACACGTATCGTTGTATCGAAGCCGTTAGCCGCCTGCTCTAAGCTGATTTCCAGGTTGTAGCGTAAATCAGCACCGCGATAGACTTGTGGACCGCTACTGCGACCACGACCACCGCCGAAAATGTCACCAAAAATATCACCGAAAGCATCAGCAAAACCAGCGCCGCCAGCACCGCCGCCGCCCCCCATATTCGGGTCAACGCCTGCATGCCCGTAACGATCATAGGCGTCACGCTTTTGCGCATCGGACAGCATCTCGTAGGCCTCTTTCGCCTCTTTGAATTTTTCTTCCGAAGTTTTGCTATCCGGATTACGGTCCGGATGGTATTTCATCGCCAGTTTGCGATATGCTTTTTTGATTTCATCTTCCGTGGCATTTTTTGCTACGCCCAGAATTTCGTAAAAATCACGCTTCGCCATCTCTTTACACCTTGTTCTTTGCGCCTTATTAACTCTCAGCGAATTAAGCAAAAAAGCCGAGCAGGGAAATCGCGACTACGATCAACCTGCCCGGCGAGTCTTGGCGGGGATTGCCCGCCGGACTAATTACTTACCGTCTTTGACTTCTTTGAAGTCTGCATCGACAACATCATCGTCTTTTGCATGCGCGTCAGCTGTACCGGCGGCACCTGCTGCACCGCCCGCTGCAGCCTGCTGAGCTTGCATATCGGCATAGACTTTTTCACCCAGCTTTTGTGACGCTGTGGACAAAGCACCGATTTTGGTATCGATCTCAGCCTTGTCACCATTCTTCAGAATATCTTCCAGATCTTTGATAGCGGCTTCGATTTTTTCTTTCTCACCCGCCTCCAGCTTGTCACCATGTTCGCTCAAGGCTTTTTTAGTCGAATGAACTAATGCATCGCCTTGATTGCGGGATTCTGCCAATTCCTTGACCTTTTTATCTTCTTCCGCATTCAACTCGGCATCTTTCACCATTTTTTGAATTTCTTCTTCAGTCAAACCGGAATTTGCCTTAATGGTGATTTTGTTTTCTTTACCGGTTGCCTTGTCTTTTGCACCTACATGCAAAATACCGTTTGCGTCGATATCAAAAGTCACTTCAATCTGTGGTGTGCCACGTGCTGATGGTGGAATACCTTCCAGATTGAACTCACCGAGACCTTTGTTACGGGCAGCGATTTCGCGCTCACCCTGGTAAACTTTAATCGTTACCGCAGGCTGATTATCATCTGCTGTCGAGAATACCTGGCTGAACTTAGTTGGAATCGTTGTATTTTTTTGGATCATTTTCGTCATTACACCACCTAGAGTCTCAATACCCAGAGACAACGGTGTCACGTCGAGCAACAACAAATCCTTACGATCGCCAGACAACACAGAACCTTGAATCGCTGCGCCAACGGCAACAGCTTCATCCGGGTTCACATCTTTACGTGGTTCTTTGCCAAAAAATTCTTTAACCAGTTCCTGAACCTTAGGCATACGCGTCATACCACCAACCAGAATGATGTCATCGATGTCTGAGGTTTTTACGCCTGCATCTTTGATCGCCATGCGGCATGGGTCCATCGTCTTCTGAATCAGTTCTTCAACCAAAGCTTCCAGCTTCGCACGCGTGATTTTCAAATTCAAATGCACAGGTGCGCCGTTTGCCATGGCGATGTATGGCTCGTTAATTTCTGTTTGCTGCGAGCTGGATAATTCAATCTTCGCGCGTTCTGCAGACGCTTTGATACGTTGCAAAGCGATAGGGTCTTTAGACAAGTCCAGACCGTTGATCTTTTTGAATTCCTCAATGATGTAGTCAATGATGCGTTGATCAAAATCTTCACCACCCAAGAAAGTATCGCCATTGGTAGACAATACTTCAAACTGCATTTCGCCATCTACGTCAGCGATTTCGATAATCGATACGTCAAAAGTACCACCACCCAAATCATAAACTGCAATCTTACGATCGCCTTTTTCTTTTTTATCCAGACCAAACGCCAGCGCAGCAGCTGTTGGCTCATTGATGATACGTTTGACGTCCAAGCCAGCAATACGGCCAGCATCTTTGGTTGCCTGACGTTGTGCATCATTGAAATAGGCAGGAACAGTGATGACTGCTTCAGTCACTTCTTCACCGAGGTAGTCCTCAGCGGTCTTTTTCATCTTGCGCAAAACTTCGGCAGAAATTTGTGGTGGTGCCAGACGCTTGTCGCGTACGGAAACCCAGGCATCGCCGTTGTCTGCTTTGGAGATTGTGTAAGGCATCAGACCAATGTCTTTTTGCACTTCTTTTTCGTCGAATTTACGACCGATCAAACGCTTGACCGCAAACAATGTATTTTTTGGGTTGGTCACTGCCTGACGTTTTGCAGACGCGCCGACCAGAATTTCGCCATCTTCTTGATAAGCGATGATCGACGGCGTAGTACGCGCGCCTTCTGCATTTTCAATCACTTTTGGCTGGCCGCCTTCCATGATAGCAACGCAAGAGTTGGTGGTACCCAAATCAATACCGATCATTTTTCCCATGATATTTCCCTTTTAGTTTAATTATTTGATATTTATTGAGCTGCTTTACGTTATGTTGCCGCTCTGTTGTTCTGGATATAGGGCAAAAAACCCTAGTTTCAAGCATTTTTTATCGTTTTTTTGCCTGTTTTTACTATTTTCCTTGCGCCACGGTAATCAATGCTGGACGCAATAAACGATCAGCAATCGTATAACCCTTTTGCAGTACCGCTACAACCGTATTCGCATCTTGTTCAGCAGGCACCATAGAAATCGCCTGATGCTTGGCTGGATCTAACTTCTCACCCTGAACAGGATTAATTTCAAGCAAACGGTTCTTTTCAAACGCGGCGCTCAATTGTTTCAGCGTCATTTCCACACCTTCTTTGAGAGACTCAATCGATGGTGTTTCTACTTTTAAAGCCATTTCAAGACTATCTTTAACCGGAACCATTGCTTCAGCAAAACCTTCTATCGCAAATTTATGCGCCTTCGCGATATCCTCTTGGGCACGGCGACGGATATTCTCACCCTCAGCCTTAGCGCGCATGAACGCGTCCTGCAACTCCAGAACTTTGGCTTCCAGCTGCGCTAATGTCTCGTTTTCAGCCTCTGAGGCATCAGCGTCTTGTGCAGCATCATTCACCGATTCCACGACAGGTTCTGCGGGCACTTCTGCATTAACGTTGTCTACAGGCTTTTCTTGGTCTTGCATCGTTTATCTCCAAATCAAATACACATTTCTTAGGAAATGGGGGGTAACCATGTCATTTCAAGGGGTATTCATGAACTTTTTCGGGGTTTAGCGGCGGAGGCAGCGCAAGTAACGACAATATGCTACTTAATTAGACGTTTTGTTACAAATTTTACATGGGTCAGGTCTGGAAAATCTTGGTAAATCCACTACCATTAAGAGTGAGATTCGTGCACTCACCCTGACCACGAACAACTCCTGTCAGCTCACTGAGGAGATTGCGAAAATGAAATTATCTCTTATTTCCATCGTCGTTTGCGCGTACACCGTGATCGTGGTTGCCTGGATTTGCATGTCGCAAGCGAATATTTAACAGCCACAAATAAAGAAGCCGTTTTCATAAACATGCAAAAACACAGCTCACCGCACTCAATTACCCTTAGATGTAAATACAGATGTAAATTCCACTTACAGTTACGATAACTACGCCTTGTGGCGTAAAATTGTCCTTTTTTTCGTATGCGCTTTTAGCAAAAAGGACACAAGCATGATTTTCGTCACAGGTGGTGCAGGCTTTATTGGTGCCAATTTCGTACTCGATTGGCTAGCGCAAAGCGATGAGCCTGTCATCAATTTTGACAAACTAACTTATGCCGGCAATCTGAATAATCTAGCCAGCCTGAAAGGCGATGCACGCCACATATTTGTTCAAGGCGATATTAATTACGGTGAAAAGGTTGCTGCCTTATTGGCGCAATATCAACCGCGAGCAATTCTGCATTTTGCGGCAGAAAGTCATGTTGACCGCTCCATCCATGGGCCTGCTGCGTTCGTAAATACCAATATCAACGGGACGTTTAGCTTATTAGAGGCGAGTAAGGTCTATTGGCAAAATTTGCCGGAACCGCAAAAATCTGCGTTCCGCTTCCTTCATGTCTCTACCGATGAAGTGTACGGCACGCTGAGCGCCGAGGATCCGCCGTTTTCAGAAACAACAGCCTATGCGCCAAACAGTCCGTACTCGGCATCGAAAGCGGCATCAGATCATTTGGTTCGCGCCTATCACCATACCTATGGATTGCCTACGCTGACAACCAATTGCTCCAATAATTATGGCGGTTACCATTTTCCGGAAAAATTAATCCCATTGATGATCACTAATGCCCGCTCTGGCAAGGACTTACCAGTCTATGGCGATGGTATGCAAGTGCGTGACTGGCTATATGTCAACGATCATTGCTCCGCGATTCGCCGGGTTTTAGAAGGTGGAAGAATAGGAGAAACCTATAACGTAGGCGGCTGGAACGAGCAAAGTAACCTAAGCGTTGTACATATACTGTGCGACTTACTTGATCAGCTACAACCAAAAGCTAATGGCAGCTATCGTGACCAGATTAAACACGTCACAGACCGCCCTGGGCATGACCGTCGTTACGCGATCGATGCACGCAAAATCGAAAAAGAGTTAGGCTGGAAACCAACTGAAACTTTTGAAACTGGCTTGCGCAAAACGGTGGCGTGGTACCTGGCTAATGACGAGTGGGTCAGCCAAGTACAATCTGGTGACTACCTGAAATGGGTCAGCCTGCAATACAACAAAAATGCAGAGGTGGCGTAATGACGGTCACTAATCGCAAAGGCATCATTCTAGCCGGCGGATCAGGCACCCGCCTCTACCCAGTGACACAGGCAGTATCCAAACAACTTCTGCCGGTCTATGACAAACCTATGATCTACTATCCCCTGACATCACTGATGCTAGCGGGGATTCGCGACATTCTGATTATCTCTACACCTCAGGACACACCGCGCTTCAAGGAATTACTTGGCGATGGTTCACAATGGGGTATTAACTTGCAATATGCTGTACAGCCCAGCCCTGACGGCTTGGCGCAAGCATTCATTATTGGTCGCGACTTCGTAGGCGACGCCCCTTCCGCGCTCATCCTTGGCGACAATATTTATTACGGTCACGATTTTGAACCACAATTGCGGGCAGCAGATGCCAATGTCAGCGGTGCCACGGTGTTTGCTTATCATGTGCATGATCCCGAACGTTATGGTGTGGTTGAATTTAATCAACAAAGACAAGCGATCAGCATTGAAGAAAAACCTGTTCAGCCAAAATCTAATTATGCTGTCACTGGCCTGTACTTTTATGATCAACAAGTTGTCGATATTGCTGCCAGCATCAAGCCCTCACACCGTGGTGAACTCGAGATTACCGATGTTAACAATGTGTATCTGAAGCAAGGACAATTGAAAGTTGAATTGATGGGCCGTGGCATGGCCTGGTTAGATACCGGCACCCATGAATCCTTGCTTGAGGCGGGTCAATTCATTGCAACTATCGAAAAGCGCCAAGGTCTCAAAGTAGCTTGCCCGGAAGAAATTGCTTATCGCCGCGGTTACATCAATGATGCACAACTGGAAAAGCTCGCACAACCGCTGAAGAAAAATGAATATGGTCGCTATCTGTTGCAATTGCTACAGCATAAAACCTATTAAATTTCAGCGATATCTCAGCAGTTGTCTGAGTATCAGGATCGCCAGACAATACAAAATCAATCCATCTCATCATTACGAAAAATTATGCAAGTAACACCGACCAATTTACCTGAAGTCATGATCATAGAACCACGTGTGTTTGGTGATGATCGTGGTTTTTTTTACGAGAGTTTTAATGCCAAAAAATTTGCTGAACTGACGGGAGTAGATCTGAATTTTGTTCAGGATAATCACTCAAAATCAGCAAAAAATGTATTGCGAGGTTTGCACTACCAAATTCAACAGGCACAAGGCAAATTGGTTCGTGTGATTGCGGGTGAGGTATTCGACGTTGCGGTTGATTTACGCAAAAGCTCGCCACGTTTTGGTCAGTGGACGGGAGTTACACTTTCGGCAGAAAATCAACGCCAGCTATGGATACCACCTGGGTTTGGGCATGGATTTGTCGTTACAAGCGATACCGCAGAATTTCTTTACAAAACTACCGATTATTGGGCGCCGGAATACGAACGCAGCTTGCAATGGAATGATCCGGCTATCGGGATTGACTGGCCACTCCAAGGCGAACCTGTTATGTCTGCGAAAGATCAGCAAGCTAAATTACTGAAGGATGCTGAGGTTTTTGCATGAAAATTTTGCTGACTGGCACAACCGGCCAACTTGGTCATGCCTTGTTGAGCTCGCTTCAATCAGCTGGAACAATTATTGTTCCAGAACGGCATGAGATGGATCTTAGCAAACCAGAGCAATTGCGCACCATCATTAGGCAAATAAAGCCCGACCTGATTATTAATCCTGCAGCCTACACCTCGGTAGACAAAGCCGAGACTGAACCTGAACTTGCGCACGCCATCAACGCGATTGCGCCGGGCGTCATGGCTGAAGAAGCAAAAAATTTGAATGCCGCATTAATCCATTACTCAACAGATTATGTTTTCGACGGTGACAAACGTAATGCTGATGGCGGCCTACAACCCTACGTCGAATCAGACCCTGCTGGCCCCGTCAATGTGTATGGCAAAACCAAGCTGGCAGGCGAGCAGGCGATCCATCAAAGCGGCTGCCGCCATTTGATATTCCGTACGAGCTGGGTATATTCTCTTTTCGGAAAAAATTTTTTACTGACGATGCTCCGCCTGGCCAATGAGCGGGAGGAGTTAAGTATCGTCAATGACCAGTGGGGCGCGCCAAGTCCCACTAACTGGCTAGCAAAAGCAACCGCACATATCATCACACTGTCTCAAAAAACTGAAAATTCAGATCAATGGTGGAATCAACATCAAGGCGTGTATCACATGACGCCGAAAGGTAAGACAAGCTGGTGTGGCTTTGCAGAAAAAATTATGCTTCAGGCATCTGCGTCAGGCTTACTGACTAAAGCAGCACCTGTGGTAAAAGGTATTCCAGCAAGTGAATATCCGACACCGGCAAGTCGACCTGTTAATTCCTGTATGGATACAGAAAAATTAGTTGCACACTTTGGTCTGCTTATCCCGACCTGGGAAGAAGCATTGGTCACATGCATGCAAACTCAAGCTCGCAGCTAAAGTGACACTGATTTAATGTCACTCAAGCGCAACACTATTTGGAATCTGGTTGGCAATGGCTTGCCATTGCTAGCAGCTGCGGCTTGTATCCCTTACACGTTACGTCATCTGGGGGCAGAAGCATTCGGTGTATTAACCTTGATCTGGGCCCTAATCGGCTATTTTAGTTTGTTCGATTTTGGCGCTGGACGGGCACTGACTTATGAGATAAGTCGTTTAATTTCCGGTAATCACGAACAAGCCATTCCAGACGTGCTCAGAGCAGGTTTGCTACTGACTGCATTGACCGGACTACTAGGCACGCTGATCATGTTTGTGCTCGCACCTTTTCTGGCCCAAAGCTGGTTGAAAATTAGCGTGCCGTGGCAACATGATTCACAACTCGCTTTTCAGATTGCCGCCATCGGCGTCATACCTACCACAGTCACTAGCGGATTACGCGGCGCACTTGAAGGAATGGATCGTTTCCGTGCATCAAACCTGAATAAAATCTTCCTTGGATTTTGTCTGTTCATCTTGCCTGCAATCTCCATCTATCTGCACGGACCAGGTCTTTGGCAAATTGCGCTATATCTCGTTATCGCGCGCCTGCTGGTAGTAGCGAGCAGTTTTTTTCAATTACGCGAATTTTTAATTTCTCCAGGTAAGCAGACGATTGCATCGGTTGCTACTGATCAGACTCATCTTGCAACACGTATGCGCAGCCTGATGTCATATGGACTATGGGTAACGGTATCAAGCATCATCAGTCCCCTGATGGTTTTTGGCGATCGTTTTTTTGTGAGTGCTATGGTTGGTGCAGACAAACTGTCCGTATACTCCATTCCACAGGAAGGATTAATGCGCATGCTCATCGTACCAATGGCGATTTGTGGCGCGCTTTTACCCCTGTTTGCGACAATCACGACCGCCAAAGAATTAGAGGCTTGCTACCATCAAAATTACAAGCGTATGGCGCTTATCATGGCAGGATTGTGTATTGCTACAGCGCTCCTTGCTTATCCTGCGTTAAGTATCTGGTTATCGCCGGAATTCGCAATTGCTGCACTGCCCATTACATTTATCCTGACAACTGGTACATTTCTGAATGGCACTGCATTAGTGCCACATACGTTGCTACATGCACAAGGTCGTACAAAACTAACAGCACAGTTTCATTTATTGGAATTAGTTGTATATGTTGCTGTGCTATATGTACTTGCGACAGAATATGGTTTAATTGGTGCCGCATTAGCTTGGACTATTCGTGTCAGCATTGATTGGTTACTTTTGCATTTCGCGGTAAAACGGTCTCTTACGAAAAATTAGTATTACTGGCATAACTAGTATCGGCGGCATAAGATGACATACTTACAATCAAATTCGGTAACACCTGTCATCGCCGCAGTGGTTGTTGGTTTTTTCCCTGAGACAGAGATACTGCAAGCCTTATTGCGTAATCTGAATGGGCAGGTTGATCACCTCTATCTGGTAGACAATGGCGGGTGCGAAGGAATTGACTTCAATGCTATCCCTAGTTGCCAGCATATCAAGCTAGACAAAAACTACGGCCTCGGTTACGCACTCAATACTGGATTTGATGCGGCGAGCCGCAGCGGTGCGACGTATGTGGCGACTTTTGATCAAGATAGCGCACCTCCCAGCAATCTGATCGCCGCCTTATTGCTACAACACCAGACATTGCAGGCACGCGGTATCAAATGCGCTGCAGTTGGCCCTACTTTCTTCGACCGGAGAGAAGCCAATCAAATTTATTTTCCTTTTTACAAAGAGGAAAAAAGAGGTATTACCGCCATCATGCCATCAGAACCCGATAACACGGGTTGCGGGAACGTCGAGGTCGATGTACTGATCACTTCCGGCATGCTAATCCGAACCGATGCGTGGTTAGACAGCCTGCGTTATGACGACGGTATGTTCGTCGATTACACCGATACAGAATGGTGCTTCAGAGCACGCGACAAGGGCTATCAGCTATTTGGTTCTACCGACGTACAAATGGGACATGCTCTATCAGATGCGCCGCCTGTCCGCATTTTTCATTTAAACTTTTTTCATTACTCAGCACTTAGACGGTATTACTACTTCCGAAATACGCTGCTGTTATGTAAAAAACCTTATGTTTCTTACGCATGGAAAAAACGCCTTGTTACCGGTCTGGTATTAAGGCTATTTGTCAGTTTGTTTTATGAAAACAAACGCTTCACCCAATTCAAAATGATGTGCAAAGGTATTTGGTCTGGCCTGAAAAATAAAAACGGCGCCTACCAACCCTAATCTTTGCTGCGCGAGCAATACATCAGACATCTACCTTTTTTATTATGCCTATTCATCAGACATCTCATGACGAGACGTGGCCGGAGCTAGCCACATGATCCATGTCGCCATTGTCAGTCATGGCCATGAAAAACTTCTGATTGACAGCCAGCTTGGCGGCTTAATCAACAATTCTGCAGAAATCACCATCTGGCTAAAAGACAATAAACCATCCGCTGAACTCAAACGCTACTGTGAACAACAAGGCGTGCATTACACCAGCAAGTCGCCGGGCATGGGCTTTGGTGAGAATAATAATTTTCTGTTTGATCTAGTCCGTTCAGAGGCACATTTTTCTGCTGCCGACTATTTTATTGTGATGAATCCCGACATTAGCACCAGTCGTGACATACTCATTGAACTGGTCCATCGCATGAAAAGTGATGCCTGCCCCATCGCTACGATTGACCTCTTTAAAGATCCAGAGCATCGCACTCCCGATGCAAACGTGCGGCAATTTCCAAACTTAGGATCGTTATGGAAAATGACTACGGCACGTTCGCTCACAAAAAATTATGATAAAAAAACTTTTCTTATGCCGTCTACTGTTGATTGGGCATCTGGTGCATTTTTAGCATTTGAGGCTGCGCACTATGAGAAACTGAAGGGCTTCGATACAGCTTACTTCATGTATTTTGAAGACGTTGATATTTGTTACCGCTCGTCCCAGTTGTTGGGTAAAAAAGTTTTATTTTATCCACAATTCAGTGCAGTCCATCTAGCTGCACATAAAAACCGCAACCTGATATCTCAACATGCGTACTGGTTTCTCAGCAGCTTTTTAAGATTTTTGTCACGTCGTTATTTTGTCTACAGACGAGTTATGCCCACGTCCGCTCCTGTCACCACGAAGTAAGGCTATGAATCAAACAATCTTATTAACGGGAGCCACAGGTTTTGTCGGGAAAGCGATAGGAAAGGCACTTCAGCAACGAGCTTGTGATGTCTTGTGTGTGAGTCGCCAACCAGTCATGCATCAAGTCGATTCACCAATGGCTAAGGACGCTCGTTTCAAGTTCGCACAAGTAACTGATACAGGAAAATCTAGCGACTGGAATTCGCTCTTAGCAGGAATCACTCATATCATCCACTGCGCCGCTCGTGTCCACGTCATGAACGAGACGGCTGCCGATCCTCTAGCCTTGTTTAGGGAAGTGAATGTTGATGCTACGCTGAATCTGGCGCGGCAGGCTGCTGCTGCAGGCGTCCGGCAATTTATTTTTATTAGTTCAGTGAAGGTCAACGGCGAAGCGACTGCCAAAGGCTTGCCATTTAGCGAAGATAGCGCCCCTCATCCTGAAGATGCATACGGCATCTCAAAACATGAGGCAGAGCAAGCACTGCTGGCGCTTGGTCGTGAAACGGGTATGGGGATTACCATCATTCGTCCGCCGCTAGTTTATGGTCCGGGTGTGAAGGCGAATTTTTTGAGTATGCTGCGCTGGGTTAAAAAGGGATTTCCCTTACCGCTCGCCAGCGTGGATAACCGCCGCAGCTTTGTCTGTCTGGATAATCTGGTGAGTCTGATCCTGACCTGCATCGACCATCCGAAAGCGATGCAAGAAGTATTTTTGGTGTCCGATGGACAGGACTTATCTACTGCCCAGCTATTAAAATACTGTGCAAGCGCTTTACAGGTGCCGTCGCGCTTATTCCCGTTCCCGCCAGGCGGGTTGATGCTGGCAGCCAGAATCGTGGGGAAACAGTCTGTCGCTGAACGTTTATGCGGGTCTTTACAAGTCGACATCAGCAAAGCGCAGCGCTTACTCGACTGGACACCACCCTGTACGGTGCAGCAAGGCTTGCAGGCAACAGCGGCGGCACTGAAACAACCATCAAACAGCGCCTGAACAATATGAAGGATATTTTTTGAAACGTGCATTTGATCTTTTTCTGGCCTTGATTGCCGCCAGCATCTTATTTGTCCCTATCGTACTGACGGCCATCTGCGTACGGCTTAGCTCGCCGGGACCGATCGTGTATTGGTCTAATCGCGTCGGTCGCTATAATCGCATTTTTAAAATGCCTAAATTCCGCAGTATGCGTATTGATACGCCGGCGGTAGCAACCCATCTGCTCAGCAATCCGGATCAGTATCTGACTCCCATCGGTTCTTTTCTCAGAAAATCGAGTTTAGATGAGCTACCGCAGTTATGGAGCATACTCAAAGGCGATATGAGTTTTGTCGGCCCCCGTCCTGCACTTTATAATCAGGATGATTTGATTACACTAAGGTCAGAGCGTCAGGTTGACCGTATCCTGCCAGGCCTGACCGGCTGGGCGCAAATCAACGGACGTGATGAATTACCTATCCCTGCCAAAGTCGAACTTGATGCCTACTATGTACAGCATCAGTCGTTCTGGCTCGATATCAAAATATTGTTTCTCACTTTTTACAAAGTCGTCAGGCGTGATGGCGTTACTCACTAGCTTAGCAGCCAATGAATACACAATTGATCTCTCGTAAAAACACGCAAGGACAAATTCCTTACTTCGAATAAGAATAAAAATCGCATGCAATTTCTTCTCGCTTTACCCCGTTTAAAAAAGCAAGCCATTGCCGCACTGGCAGATACCGTGTGTTTGCCTCTGACTTTTATGCTCGCGATCTGGCTGCGTTACGATGGTTTAAGTATCGACGTATTGTCGCATTACGCAATATTGATCGTCGCTGTACCGCTGGTGTCTATCCCCATATTTATTCGTATCGGCCTATACCGTGCGGTTATCCGTTACCTTGATCAAAAAATTATTTACATCGTGGTGCTCGGCGTCACCATGTCCGTCTTATTTTTGGCTTTCATCAGTGTAATGACGCACATCATGGCACTGTCTCGTGCGGTGTTTGGCATCTACTGGGCTGGGGCGATCTTATACGTTGGCGCAAGCCGTTTGCTAGTGCGGTCTTATCTACTGGGTGTCAACCGGAATGACGACGCCATCAAAGTCGCCATCTACGGCGCTGGCAAAGCAGGCGTGCAACTCGCTACCGCCTTACGTTCCAGCGATGAATACGTCTGCGTTGCCTTCATTGATGACAATCTGAATGTGCAAGGCTCGCTGATCGCTGGCGTTAAAGTCAGCCCAGCTCAAGCCTTGCATAAACTCATAGATCAATACGAGATCAAAGAAATCCTGCTCGCCATGCCGTCGATTTCTAAAACGAGACAAAAACAAGTGCTTGATGAACTTGAACAATACAAGCTCAAGATCAAAGTCACACCATCAATTAAAAGTCTGGTGAATGGCGAACTCAGGGTACAGGACGTGCGGGAAGTCGGGATTGAAAATTTACTAGGCCGCGATGCGGTCGAGCCAGATACGCGTTTGCTGGCAACCTGCATCACTGATAAAAAAGTTTTGGTCAGCGGTGCAGGCGGATCGATCGGCTCCGAACTATGTCGTCAAATTTTAAACCAGCAACCAGCGCAACTGATTCTGCTCGACATGTCCGAATATGCGTTGTATGCGATTGAACATGAACTCAGCAGCTTGTGCGCGGCAATGAAGTCCCCTTGCGAGATTCTGCCTTTTCTCGGCTCAATTCACGACAGCGCAAAACTAGACAAAATTTTCCAAACCTATCAGATCGACACGGTCTATCACGCCGCCGCCTACAAGCATGTGCCACTGGTAGAACATAATCCAATCGAAGGCATACGCAATAATGTGTTTGGCACCCTGCGTCTGGCTGAAGCCGCGATCAAGGCGCAGGTCAAAAACTTTGTCCTGATTTCGACCGACAAGGCTGTTCGTCCTACTAATGTCATGGGAGCGACCAAACGTCTGGCCGAACTGATCCTGCAAGCCTGCGCACGCAAACAGACGACGACCCGATTCTGCATGGTACGTTTTGGAAATGTGCTGGGCTCGTCCGGCTCCGTGGTTCCCTTGTTCCGCCGGCAGATCATGCAAGGCGGCCCGATCACGCTGACCCATCCTGAGATTACGCGTTATTTTATGACCATCCCGGAAGCCGCACAGCTGGTGTTGCAAGCGGGCGCCATGACCGCCGACGATGGCGGCGATGTCTTCGTACTCGACATGGGAGAGCCGGTCCGCATCATCGATCTGGCACGCCGGATGGTGCATCTGAGCGGCCTCGAAGTAAAATGTGATGCGACCCCTGACGGCACGATAGAAATCCACCATGTCGGCTTGCGTCCTGGCGAAAAGCTGTATGAAGAACTGCTGATCGGCGACAACGTCGAGCGTACTACTCATCCGCTGATTATGCGCGCGCAGGAAAAAGAAATCCCCTGGCCCGAACTGCACGTCTTGCTGCAACAGCTTGATATCGCCTGCACAGAATTTAACTACGAAGAAGTCCGTACTCTCTTGCTAAAAATAGTGGCAGAATACGAACCACAATGCGGTATCGAAGATTTTTTATGGCGGGCCCAGGTTAAACAAAATCCGCCCAAGCCGCACCGGCCCGAATCGATTCAATAAAGTAATGGAAGCTATTATGTCTCTACTCTCCCCCAGCATTTTTAAAGCCTATGACATCCGCGGCATTATTGGCAAAACTCTGGACGCCGATGTCGCCTACCTGATCGGTCAAGCCTTCGGTAGCGCAGCGCTGGCGAAAGGCGAACAAACCGTAATCATCGGACGCGATGGCCGCTTGTCCGGTCCTGACCTGATCAAAGCTCTGGCAAGCGGTCTGCAAGCAACCGGTGTCAACGTCATTGACCTCGGTATTGTTGCCACACCCATGGTGTACTTCGGCACGAATACCTTAGGTGCTGCATCCGGCATCATGGTCACGGGCAGTCACAATCCGCCGGACTACAACGGCTTCAAAATGGTGCTGGCTGGCGAAGCAATTTATGGCGATGCGATTCAGGCTTTGTATCAGACCATCTTGAATAAAGATTTCAAACAAGGCAGTGGTACTTATCAGACGCATGGCATCAAGGCGGCCTATCTGCAACGCATCATCGGTGACGTCAAACTCGTGCGTCCGATCAAGATCGCGATTGATTGCGGCAATGGCGTGGCAGGTGCATTCGCTGGCGAACTGTATCGTGGTATGGGATGCGAAGTGACCGAATTGTTCTGCGAAGTCGATGGTAATTTCCCTAACCATCATCCCGATCCGGCACATCCGGAAAACCTGCAAGACCTGATCCGTGCTTTGCAAAACAGCGATGCCGAAATCGGTCTAGCGTTCGACGGCGATGGCGACAGACTCGGGGTGGTGACCAAAGATGGTCAAATCATTTATCCGGACCGTCAACTGATGTTGTTCGCAGAAGACGTCCTGACACGTAACCCCGGCGCGCAAATTTTGTATGACGTCAAATGCACACGTCATATTTCTGCCTGGGTCAAAGCACGCGGCGGTGTGCCGCTGATGTGGAAAACAGGCCACTCACTGGTCAAAGCAAAATTGCGTGAAACCGGCTCACCGCTCGGTGGCGAAATGAGCGGTCACATTTTCTTCAAAGATCGCTGGTATGGCTTTGACGACGGCATGTATGCCGGTGCCCGCTTGCTGGAGATTCTCAGCAAAGTCAGCGATATGACGGCGACATTAAACAGCCTGCCCCAATCTGACAGCACGCCAGAACTGCAATTACAACTCAATGAAGGTGAGAATTTTGCGATCATCGCCGAGATGCAAAAGAACGCCAACTTCCCCGGTGCCGATGAAGTGATTACCATCGATGGTCTGCGCGTCGAATATCCGGACGGCTTTGGCCTGGCACGCTCATCCAACACGACACCTGTGATTGTGATGCGATTCGAGGCAGAAAATCCGGCAGCACTGGCGCGTATTCAGGCGGCGTTAAAACAAGCCGTGCTGGCGGTAAAACCCGATGCACAGCTGCCATATTAACTGCTCGGCGAAAGGCTAAACAAGCAACGCACGATGACGAAGAACGACGCTCTTATTAATATCTGCACTGAAATTTGCACAGCAATAAGAGCGTCAATGAAAGAGTCATCTCCCCCGCTCCGGATGAAGATATACTCCTAGGTAGTATTTTTCACACCCCTAATAAAGATAAGCGGATAAAGGCCTATTTTTATCATAAGTAGGGGGAGTATATGAAAAAACCCTCTCAACAAGCGATCTTATTGCTGTGAAAATCCTGCTCATCCGCGTCTCATCGCTAGGCGATGTCCTGCACAATATGCCGATTGTGAACGATCTGCTGCGCCACTTCCCCGACGCTCAAATCGACTGGGTCGTCGAAGAAGCCTATGTGCATCTGGTGAGACTCAACCTCGGTGTACAACAGGTTTTTCCGTTTGCATTACGCCGCTGGCGCAAGACCCTGATGAGCAAACCGACGCGTCAGGAGATTCGTGATTTTATCCATCAGTTACGCGCTCAGGAATACGATCTGGTACTTGATACGCAAGGTTTGCTCAAAACCGGCATCATCATGGGCATGGCAAAGATCGCACCAACGGGCAAGAAAGTCGGCCTTGCGAATGGCACAGAAGGATCAGGCTATGAGGGTATTTCCCGCATTTTTCACACTGCCAGCGTAGCGGTCGATCCACGTACCCATGCCGTCTTGCGCGGTCGCCTGGTCGCAGCACATGCCGGCGACTACACCGTCAACACTCCAGCCAGTTTTGGCCTGCGCCAGTTGTATAGCCCATCGCAAACCCGACCGGCGTGGATGCCAGATCAGCCGTATGCCGTGTTCTTCCACGGTACTGCTGGCGCCTCAAAAAAATGGGCAAGAGAAAACTGGATACACCTTGCTAAGACCTTGCAGGCAGCAAATCTGCCTATCTTACTTCCCTGGGGTAACGCGACAGAAAAAGCCGAAGCGGAACAGATGGCAGCACAAATACCCGACGCCACCGTACTACCGCAACTCTCCATGCAAGACGCCATCATCCTCGCTCAAGCCGCGCGCATTGCCATTGGCGTTGATACCGGACTGACCCATATTGCTGCTGCTTACGAAACATCGACCATCGAGATTTATTGCGATTCACCACGCTGGAAAACCGAAGGCAACTGGTCAGATCAGATTGTGAACCTGGGAGATAAGGGGCAGCCTGCCAGTGCTGCCGAGGTGGAGCTGGCTGTGCAAGCCTTACTGAGTAAAACTGTGTCGACTTAAATTGACGCGCGCCATCACAGAACCCTCAAATGAAAGCGTAGCCGATCAAGCCCGATCAGCTAACTGAGATTTTGTGTCACTGATTTCACCTCCCCGTCATCAGCACAGTCTCTTTTTAAGGTATATTCCACCCTTGCCTTCGTTTCCAAAGAGGAAGTTTTTCCTCGCTTCTGATGACTTCCACTCGTAAAAATCTTGACGGCCTTGCTGTCGCGATCATGATCGTGCTCTGTATTTGCTGGGGCTTGCAGCAAGTAGCGATTAAGCTCGCTGCGCCTATACTCAGCTCCAGCATGCAACTGGGTCTGCGCTCTGCTATCGCTGCAATGCTCGTCATGCTCTTGATAGGGGTGCGCCGCATTCCATTTTCCCTACGCGATGGCAGTCTGCTTCCAGGCATTGCCGCTGGCGTGTTGTTCGCGGTCGAGTTCATGTGTATCTCTATCGGATTGAACTACACTTCGGCTTCGCATATGTCGGTGTTTCTGTACACCGCACCGATTTTTACGGTAATGGGCTTACATTGGCTGATACCAGCAGAGCGCATGCAAACCAGCCAGTGGCAGGGTATCATCTCGGCATTTATTGGCGTGGCAATTGCTTTTTCAGCCGCATTTCAAACCAATGCACATGATCTCGGCGATATGCTGATTGGTGATGCGCTAGGTATTTTAGGCGGCATCTTATGGGCAGCAACGACGGTTGTGATACGTCGCTCCAAACTATCCGAGGCACAGCCGACCACGACCTTGCTGTATCAGCTGACAGGTGCGGCAGTATTGCTGCTTCTGTTTTCGGCAGCGAAAGGTGATTTTCAGTTGCACGCCTGGGATGCCCATATCTGGATCAATCTTTTATTTCAGTCGGTTGTGATTGCATTTATCAGCTACCTGACCTGGTTCTGGTTGCTGCGCCGCTATCTGGCATCGCGCTTATCGGTATTCTCTTTTTTAACCCCCTTATTTGGTGTCGCTGCGGGCGTTGTGTTTTTGCATGATCCCATCAGTCCGCGCTTTGTGATGGGGGCGACACTGGTGCTGACCGGCATTGTGTTGGTCAATTTTCGTCGAAACTGATACTCTGCCGCCATGCGCCTTTTATATTCATTTGTCTGGAGTTTGTCCCTGCCCCTCGTCCTGCTAAGGCTATGGATACGTGGTAGCCAAGAGCCTGGTTATCGTCAGCACATTAGCGAACGCCTGGGATTTTATCCTGTCTATTCCCATCAAAAAACGCTCTGGGTGCATGCGGTATCTGCCGGTGAGACGCGCGCTGCCGAACCTCTAATACGCGCTCTACTGCGGCGCTATCCGCAGCATCATCTGATACTCAGCCATATGACGCCAACGGGTCGGGCTACTGGTGCGCTGCTGTTTGCCGATGTCTCGAACCGGATTACGCAGGTATTTGTGCCTTACGATATTAACTGGATGGTCAAACGCTTTCTGCGTCATTATTCGCCCTCCTTGTGCGCCTTGATAGAAACCGAAGTCTGGCCAAATCTGGTCGCGCAATGCAAGCAATTTGGCGTGCCCGTCGCCTTAGTCAATGCGCGGCTCTCTGACAAGTCATTAAAAAAAGCCCTGAAGCTATCTTCCCTGATTTTGCCTGCGGCCAGTGCGATTACCTGCGTAGCAGCGCAATCCGGTCCCGATGCAGAGCGTTTAAAAAGTCTGGGTGTGAATCAGCTGGGGGTGACCGGCAATATGAAGTTTGACGTAACACCGCCGGAACATATGGCGGAACGCGGCGCACGCTTGCGGCACTGGTTGGGTGACCGGCAAATTTTCTTATGTGCGAGCACCCGCGATGGCGAAGAAGAATTACTGCTGAATGCGTTTGTCGCGTACCGCAAAGCAAATACCCTGCTCGTACTCACGCCACGTCATCCGCAGCGCTTTGACCAGGTCGCAGCGATGCTGACCCAACATGGCTTGAGCTTCGTACGTCGCTCGGTCATGGATCTGGACGCTGGCGAGAATCCTTTGCCTTCGTCGGTTGACGTTGTTCTGGGTGATAGTATGGGTGAGATGTACATGTATTACGCCGCCTGCGATCTGGCCTTTGTCGGCGGCAGTCTGGTGAATCTTGGCGGTCATAATCTGATTGAGGCCTGCGCAATGGCAAAGCCGGTGATGACGGGGCCGTACACGTTTAATTTTTCTGAAATCACCGAACAAGCCATCACTGCACAAGCAGCATTACGCGTCGCCAATCCAGACCAGCTTTTTGCACAAGCCTGGGCCTTACTGGATCAACCGGCAACGCGGGCATCGATGGGGCAAAATGCACACGCCTTCTTTCTGCAACATCAGGGTGCAACGTCCAGAACCATGCACATGCTGGAAAAGATCATCAAGACAGCCTGATCACGCTACAACACTAAACACACTATACCTAGTGACAATCACCAAAAGCTACACTACAATTCGCGCCTTTTGCCTTTCTTGAGGGGTATCAAGGCAAACTCGGAACGGAGGTTTATAATGAATCCTCTGTTTGAAAATTTCCTGCCTTTTTACTAATTTATTGCGTTTGGTTTGCACTTTACATTGGCATCGCAGGTGGCTGCGCAGTCACCCGGCACATCTACATTTGCAGTAATACCTCCCAATATTTGCATCCCCTATTTTTTTGCTTTACATGAATGAACGGAATCAGAGAACTATGAACGCTAACGACAAAATGCTCGGCATCACTGAAATGCCAACCCAGGAAATCTCTCTCGACGTCCTCCTCGAAAAATATGCCAAGGGCAATGAATCAAATATTCTTGAAGTTCAGCAGCGTGTAGCCAAAGCACTGGCGTCGGTAGAGGGCGCAGATTTTCATGGTTATTACGAAGAAAAATTCTTGTGGGCGCAACAAAATGGCTTCGTGCCTGCTGGCCGGATCAATTCTGCTGCCGGTATGGATTTACATGCCACGCTGATTAACTGCTTCGTACAACCAGTCGGTGACTCGGTCTCCAGTACCACTAACGGCAAACCGGGCATCTACACCGCCTTATCCGATGCGGCAGAAACCATGCGTCGTGGTGGTGGCGTGGGTTACGATTTTTCTACGATACGCCCAAAAGATTCTCTGGTGCGCGGCACTCGTTCACGTGCGTCTGGTCCAGTCTCGTTTATGCAGGTATTCAATGCGTCCTGCTCCACCGTCGAGTCGGCGGGTGCGCGTCGTGGTGCGCAAATGGGTGTATTACGCGGCGATCATCCGGACATTCTGGAATTTATCCGGTCTAAGGATCAGGGTGGTCTGACTAACTTCAATATCTCGATTGGCGTGACCGATGAATTTATGGAGGCCGTCGCCAACGACAGCGATTATTGCCTAGTGCATAGAGCCGAGCCGGGTGATGAGAAAAAAGAAGCCGGTGCCTATCAACGTGAAGACGGTATCTGGGTACACCAGACGGTGCGCGCCCGTGCGCTCTGGGACGAAGTTATGCGATCGACTTACGATCACGCCGAACCTGGCATCCTGTTCCTGTCACGCATGAATACAGAAAACAATCTGTACTACTGCGAAAAAATTGAAGCGACCAATCCTTGCGCTGAACAACCGCTGCCCGACTACGGTTGCTGCTGTCTGGGGTCAATCAATCTGACCAGATTTGTGACAGCGCCATTCTCTGATGCGGTGAGTTTTGATTACGATAAATTTAAAACCGTCGTCAGTATCGCCATTCGCATGCTGGATAATGTACTGGAAGCGACGGCATGGCCCTTGCCGCAACAAGAAGCCGAGGCACAATCCAAACGCCGCATCGGCTTAGGCTATCTCGGTATCGGCAGCACGCTGGTCATGATGGGCTTGCGTTACGACTCAGACGAAGGTCGCGCAGTCGCACAAAAAATCTCCGAAGTCATGCGCGATGCCGCGTATCTAGCCTCATCCGAACTCGCAAAAGAAAAAGGCGCATTTCCTTTGTTCGACAGTGACAAATATTTGGCAGGTCTGTTCGCCAAGCGCTTACCAAAAAACATCCGCACTGCGATTGCCAAGAACGGACTGCGCAATTCTCATCTGCTATCCATTGCGCCAACAGGCACGATTACGCTCGCGTTTGCCGACAATGCTTCGAACGGGATTGAACCAGCGTTCTCATGGGTCTATAACCGCAAAAAACGCATGCACGATGGCGAAAGCAAAATCTACGAAGTCGCCGATCACGCATGGCGTTTGTATCGCCACATGGGTAATGACGTCAGCGACGACAGCAAATTACCAGCACAGTTTGTCACCGCACTGAACATGTCGGCAACTGACCATATGAAGATGCTGCAAGTGGTACAGCCATACATCGATTCTTCGATTTCAAAAACGGTCAATGTCCCCGCAGATTATCCGTACGAGGACTTCCAGAATCTGTATATGGACGCCTGGCGCGCTGGCCTCAAAGGTCTGGCAACCTATCGCCCGAACAGTATTCTAGGTAGCGTATTATCCGTCGCAACAGAAGCGGCAGCACCGGTAGTCAATATGGTTCCTGATGACGACCTGCTACGCAAACAATTCGACGGCCGCCCTTTTGGCGATCTGGAATCAGTGACCTCTAAAGTCCAGTACATGACCTACGAAGGAAAGAAAACCGTCTACCTGACAGTCAGCTTCATCCACTTACAAGGCATGGTCGGCGGCGAGCGCGTCACGATAGAACGCCCATTTGAATTCTTCATGCCAGCAGGACAAAAGAACGATGGCCAGCAATGGATTTCAGCAAGCATGCGCCTGCTATCAATGGCAGCACGCTCCGGCGGATCTATCGCCAAAGCACTAGCCGATATGCGTGAAGTGGTCTGGGACAAAGGCACGGTACGTTGTGGCACCATCACCAAAGAAGATGGCACGCAAGCACCGCTATTTCACGAATCTGAAGTCGCAGCAATTGGCTATTCTCTGCAACGTATTCTGATCAAACGCGGCTTTATAGACGCTTCAGGCAATCAGGTACCGGTAACCGTATTGGCAGAACAGTTCCGCAGCAAAAGCCTCGCTTACGGCATGGACGACCTGGCCTACGAAGGCGAAACCACCCCGATCAGCTACGTCGCCACTGGCAAGAAATGCCCGGATTGCGGCGCTTACGCCTTGCAGAAAATAGACGGCTGCAGTCGTTGCGTGTCTTGCGGCTATGTGGGTGCTTGCGGTTAATTCGAATAGCGGTACAGGCTACAACTTTGTGGGTTATACCATAAGCTGCAAGTCATTTAAATGAGCCGTGAAGAAACTTAATACCGTTCAGTAAAAAGCTGAACGGTTTTTTTTTGAGCTTTTTTTACTAGGAGTTATGTACAGTCTTTTTCGTTTTTTGGCTCATTTATTGCGTACCATTTATGACGATTCAATTTTCTCATTCTAATAGCTGTTTAATTGCTTTTAGACCTTATGCCGTCAGCATTGCATTCATTACTGCAGCACTCACAACGCGACTCCGGTGGATCTTCAAATTCGAATCTAAGCATGGGAATGAGAATTAAGCATAATGCAGAGATGAAGGGATCGCCTTCACAGGTTTAAATAAATTTATTTTCATCACTAGCGATTCCCTATCGATCGTCCTGTTATGTCTTGATTTTATTGAGACGATACTGCATTTCATTCCTAATACCTTCATCTTGGCTAGTCGAAAATTTCCTAATTAAATCGAAAGCTTCGCAATTGCCAATTTTAAACAAAGCATGACTAAACCACTTCGCGATCACATCTGAATCTGAGCAGCTGTAATCTAGATGATCGAAACCGCCTGTCAAAACATCGTTTATAAAATTAACGCTTGATGGATGTCCAAACTCCTGAATAGCTTTAGTTATTTCTTGATGTCGATGATGCCCCTTAATTACAAGAAGGCGATTAAGGGCATCAACTTGAGTAATGTTATTTTTTATCTCAAATGTCGCGTCGATCAGAAATTCGATCTGGTCTTCATCTTTATTGGCAATCGCATCTTGAACCGCATCAGCTACAAATTGTGCTTTACTTTCTTCGCCGATATTCATCGTGCCCCAAAATTCCTCGACTTTTTTGCGATACTGTTTGTATGACTCTTGAAAGTCACTATTCATGGGCATTTCCTAATGAGACATAACGTTTAACTGAACGGCTGGCCGTCCAAAATAATAAATTGTCCTGCACCATTTTCGGCCAGTCCGTTTTGAGTGCAATGTTATAAGTCTTCACGGTGCAGGTTCAACTCTCAAGTCGATGATTTCAGAATTTGATTTCAAGATTTCTTCAACAGACACAGTAAGTTTATTAAGCGAACAGTGAACATCTTTTTGGTTAAATAATTTTTGTAAAAAATTTGGTTCTGCGGCGATGAATACGACCCAATTGTTTGGAATGTGCCTATAGTCATCTCCTTTTTGAGTTCCACAACCAACCCATAAACGAAAAGGCTTTCTTTGCACCATTACTAACCATCCCCAATCCTCGGCAATGACTTCCTCATTGATAGAAACGCTCGATGCCGTCAACTTTTGTGACATCCACGCCGCCAATGATTTCCCATAACACTCTGGATTTGTTTCACTTTCCTCACCACGTTCAATGGGAAACATGGTCGAGGTGAACAGGTATTGGTCGCTTGTTACCATGACTTATAACTTTAATTAGGCGGACAGATACCGTCCACCTAATTCAATTGGTTGCCACCTAATTCAACCAATCAAATCCATGAAGAGGCTTGTCACACGGTCGTTTGAACAATGTACTGCATATAAAAACAGTACTAAATAACCATGAAAAACGTCACTCCACATGTACAGGCTTCAGACGAGATTTTAAAACCAAAATTGCTCGATCAGCTCAAACGTTGCATACGAGATAAGTATTATAGCCTACGTACCGAAGAAGCCTATGTCTATTGGGCACGTTGGTTTATTCGCTTTCACGGCTTGCGCCACCCTGCAGAAATGGGTGCTGCCGAGGTCAACGCCTTCCTCTCTTATCTCACCAATGAGCGGCATGTGGTAGTTGCCACTCACAAGCAAGCCTGATGCGCATTACTGTTTTTGTATAAATAGGTTTTGCAAATCGAATTAGCTTGGCTTGATGAATTACATCGTCCAACACGCGCGCCGTGTCGGCCAACTGTATTGACCGCGAATGAGGTGGCGTCTGTGTTCGAACACGTGTGCGGTACACGCCTTGATGGCAAAGCTCATATATGGCACTGGAATGCGTTTGATGGAATGCATGATATTGCGGATCAAAGATGTCGATTTTGAACGGCGTGAAATCACGATCCGCCACGGCAAGGGGGCAAAGATAGCATGACGATGCTGCCGCTTTTGCTGGCTGTGTGCGAAAGCACGTTTCCATATTTCTTTGTGAATGTCGGGGAAATTTACAGTAGCTTGTGCATTTCTTCATCTCAACCACAAAACCCTGGTAAGTCTATGATTCAAAAGCCTTTTTTTAATGGCGCAAATTTTGCTGTTTGATCTCAGGTTAATTCTCATTGGACATCTAAACATACCTAACGGTAAGCGAGAGGAAATATATGTCATTTAGCAAATTTATCATGCGTGAAAAACTTTGCAGTGCACTGTTTGCGGGTCTGCTCATAGGGTCTTTTTCGACGTCTGCCAGCGCGACACCCTATTTGTACGAAACTTTTGGCGGCCAGAACGGTGAAATTGCCGCCCTGAACCTAGGAGTTACGACGGAATACAACGCGCACAGTGGCAACATCGGTTCGGTCGTAGCTGGGGGTGGCAAGGTTTATTGGACAGAGGGAAAGAATCTTTGGTCTGCTAATGGCGATTTGAGTAACGCTAGCATCTTGCATGTCAACGGCCTCGCTCCAAACGGCCTGGCATTGGATGTGCCATCGGGCTATTTATACGAAACGTTTGGTGGTCAGAACGGTGAAATTGCCGCCCTGAACCTCGGGGTTACAACGGAATTCAACGCACACAGTGGCAATATCGGTTCGGTCGTAGCTGGGGGTGGCAAGGTTTACTGGACCGAAGGGAAGAACCTTTGGTTTGCCAATGGTGACTTAAGCGACGCTAGTATCTTGCATGTCAACGGCCTCGCTCCTAACGGCCTGGCATTGGATGTGCCATCGGGCTATTTGTACGAAACGTTTGGTGGTCAGAACGGTGAAATTGCCTCCTTAAACCTAGCAGTTACGACGGAATTCAGCGCACATAGTGGCAACATCGGCTCGGTAGTAGCTGGGGGGCGGCAAGGTTTACTGGACCGAAGGGAAGAACCTTTGGTTTGCCAATGGTGACTTAAGCGACGCTAGTATCTTGCATGTCAACGGCCTCGCCCCTAACGGCCTAGCATTGATGCTGGATGTCCCGACGGAATCGGTACCTGAGCCATCTGTTCTCATGCTGGTTGGAGTGGGACTAGTAGGATTGGTTCGTAGCCGCCGTCAAAAAATGTGTGTCGCTTAACTGCAAACTGCTAGGTATCAGTATAGAGTGCCCAAAACCATGCGGGCTACCCACAAAATAGATAACGAGTTCCGCCTTATCGCTGAGCCGAGATTGACAACCATAGGTTGCTATTAATATGTCTTGAAATTAAATGATGCCAGTGAAATTCGCTGGCATTATTTTTTTCATATAGTCAAAAATTTCGGATGTTAAATTTTACTAACATCCAGCTCACGTTAGTCTATTTATACACCTCACCCAACAGCACAAACGTCGGTATCAAGCGCCATGGCGCGCGAGAGCATGTCTCTTTCCTTGCTGGTGTAGAGCGAATCCTCATAGGACATCAGGAATGCATGATTACGCATCGATTGATACCAAGGCTCAATGACATTCTCGACAAAATTAAAGATCTCTTTGGCACACATCGTCACAGAGTGTTCGTCTTCAGCATATTGAAATACGTTAGTCCTCTCACTGTCTAGCCCACACCGATATTGCTCGCCGACCAAGTCGTTTAACCCTAATGTATTCCAGGCATCATCCACAATGTGCATTCCCATCGTGATACGAAAAGATGTGTCGGTGGTGACGTGGTGGAGATGAATGTACTCAAGATGTGGAAGTGAGGTACGAATGAAGTACATCGATTTATTCCTGAGAAATCCTTTCTGCTGAAGCAGTGCGTCCAGTCGACGCAACACTTTTTCCTTATTATTACGGGAAAGCTTTTTATCCATTGTGGTGTCTTAAAAAGTACGTCGATGTAGAAGAAATAGTATTGCTGTATAGAGCAGTGGTTATTTCAATAATAAATTGTAAAGATCTATCTTCCAATCGTTATTTATACATTTGCTTACAAATTACAACATTTGGTTGCATTTACATCTCGTTGTTAAAACTAAAAAGCATGAAGAGGTGGCGGCGCAACTCCTTCAGGATAAGGAAATGTGTCGCGGGAAGGAATTATTGATGTCCAAATTTTTGCAGTAACGCCAGCCGCAACCAATATTGGGCATCACGGGTTACTCAGTGACTCACGAGGCTCATACAGAATTTGGATGATTGAGCGTGACCAATCGTGTTGACGTTGTCACGGAAATTACCGTTCTCTCTTAAACCCATAGCGGTAAAATTGTGAGATGAAAATTACCGTACTTTTCCCTACACAAACAGAGGCCAGCTTGTTTCAACGAGATGGCGTTCATACCATCATCTCTGGTGTTGGACTTACTGCAACGACCATGGCAACGCTGAAAGCAATTCAGTCTGACCAGCCGGACATTCTGATTCTGGCTGGAATTGCCGGCGTCTACGAACACTCGTCGCTCAAACTATTTGACGTAGTGCTGATTGAGAGTGAGCTCGAAGCGGATTTAGGCTTCTTTACGGCAAATGGATTTGTGCATATGGCACATTTGCCTATCGCAATGGAATTTGAACGACGTCATACGCTGCACTGTCCTCACGTTCCTGTTCATACGCCGTTTAAAAGAGCGACCAGCTTGTCGTTGAATGCGGCTCTTGCGCCATTTGTTGATACCAGCAACGTCGATATAGAGAATATGGAAGGTGCGGCATTTTTCCATGTTTGCCTGGTTGAGAATCAACGTTTCCTAGAACTGCGTGCCATCTCAAATATGGCAAAAATTGGCGATGACAATTGGGATATGACGACTTCTGTACAAGCACTGACCGATGGCCTACATAAGTTGATCGACAGCTTGCAGGGGACCTGAATTTTACTCACTCGGTCGTACACATCAGCACAATAAATTGACCAATTAACCTAATAATTTTCAGTATTTTAGCGACCCAAATCAATGATGCCCACAACTAATCTGGAACCAGATGATATCAACAGGATTATCCAGATGGCCTGGGAAGACCGGACTGCGTTCGATGCCATCAAAGCACAATTTGGCTTGAGTGAATCCGATGTGATCAAGCTGATGCGTGGCAATTTAAAACGCTCAAGTTTCACGTTGTGGCGAGCGAGAGTGACCGGGCGCAAAACAAAACATCTTGCCTTGCGCCCGGTTGGTATGACGCGCTTTAAGTCTAGGGATCAGAAGGGATAAAAATTTTGTGGCTTAGTGATTAAGTTGTGTGTGCAAAAATGAAGGAGAAAATATCTGCCATTTTTGCCATGCCATTTTTACGCGACGTAGCAAAATGCCCTGTCTCATAGTCGACTCTCAATAAAGCACCGGGGACATTGGTAGAGGCTGCCTGTAAGCGAGCAGCGAACTTACCGATTTGCCAAGGCTCAACCCTGAGATCATTTGCGCCAGTAATCAATAAGATGGCAGGATATCGAGTGCCATCTTTTACTGAATGATAGGCATCCATTTTTTGCAGCGCATTGAACTTATCTTCTTTTTTTACGGTACCAAATTCAGCATCACTACCCGGTCCGTTTGCAGTTAATTCAAATCGCAAGGTATTGAATAACCCAACCTCGCCGATTGCGGCAGCAAACAAATCCGGGCGCTCAGTAATCGCTCTGCCGACCACGATACCTCCAGATGTACCCCACAGAGCGAGGTATTTTTTAGCTGCCCAGCCTAGCTTGATCAGATGCTCTGCCGAGTCAATCGCATCGCGCCAGGTATTTGGCTTGGTCGCTTTTTTTCCCGTTACATGCCAGGCTTCGCCAAGCTCACCGCCGCCACGTACGTGCGCATAAACAATCGCACCACCGACCTCCAGAAACGCCAGATTACTGGCGCTAAATCCGGGGTCAAGAATGGCACCATAGGATCCGTAGGCGACGATCAGTAAAGGATTGCGACGGTTTAATTTGATATCCTTGCGATGCAGGATTTCCAACGGTACTCGCACGCCGTCGCGGGTTGGGGCATCAATACGGGTCGTCTTGAACGTGGCGACATCGAAGCTCGGGGGCTTTGCAAAAACAAACTGTTTTGTAGTCAAATCAGTCGCGTTCACTTTGTAGGTAACACCTGGCCAGATCAGGTCGTCCATTTGAAACCACGGACCATCTTCATCTTGTGTAGCAAATACATTCCAGACCGCGCCAGATTTCTGCAATTGAACCCGCTCGATTTTTCCGTCAAATGAAACACGTCGTAAGCCGTCCAGACCTTTGGTCAGGTCGTGGACATATACGCCATCGCGGGCAACCTCCATCGTGTCAATTACTCCTTCGCCGACGGGTAATACGACTGTTCCATTTGTAAAATCACCGGTGCTGGCGTCCACCTTGACAAGCTCTCCATTACTCTGGCGGCCTTTCGCTTAAATATAGACGGTGTCACCAACCAGTTTTGCACTCATCACGTCTGCAGCACGTCCGGCAATCTTGCGCCACTGCGGCTTACCACTGAAGAGGTCCTGCGCTTTAGTGACGTACACCATCGCGATATCATTTCCGTTCAACAGATGCAGCCCGAGTACCCTGTTACTATTCATTGCACCTTTGACCTGCGGTGTGTCGTCTTCCATATGGGCTCATAATCCGGCCCCTCCGCCTCACGAAACACCTCGACATCTGTTGCCGTTGGCGTACCTAGCCTATGCATCCAGCAACTTGCGCAGCGACCAAAATCCTGGGATCCCAGAATGGCATCAGCTCACACCCGATAATAAAAAAATCGCGTCCCGTCAGCACTCCATCCACTACCGCGAAACAAAATACGGGTAATCTCAACGACGTCACCGCTCACCACGTTTTTGATATTGCTCGTTGTAACTTCTGAGCCTCCGATAGATATGCCGTAAGCGATATGACTACCGGTGTGACAAGGCAACACATAATCCAGAGTCGCTGGCGGCTCATCCGCTTTACGACCAGCCAATGGGTCGATCAGAACACGCTCAACTCCATCAGCTTTATCCCTTACGAATACTTTAAATCCCTGCTCTCCCCCAAGCCGCTTGTAAATAAACAGACGACCACCTGCGGGAGCAACATATTGCAAAGCGTCTGTTTCGGAACCATAAAATTCCAGACGCTTCAATATCGCGGCGCGTTTTGGCAAACTATCGAGAGTTGAACGTGCATATTCACCTTGCTGACGTAGCCAGGTTTCCCACTCGGCTGTTTTAGGCTGGGCCTCCATCCAGCGATAAGGATCTGTCACGTCGACACCCCAATAGCGATCCGTGACAAGATCAACTCTTGTCTTCGGGGGGAGTTTGCTCAGCGTTGCGGGTTCTGGTGCCGGAACCTTTGCGGAGCTTGCCCAGGCAGGCATTGCACTCCCTGCGGCGGTAAAAGCGAAAATTGACGTCGTGAAATAGCTTTGAACATGAACCAACTCCTTACTTGTGAGAGGCAATGCGCACGATCCAAGCACGCTTGCCATTGCGTCGCGACAAACCCCGTTCATAGCGTATGGGGCCGATGAAAGGCTAAGTGGTTCGGTCAAAAGCTTAGTTGTCTTTATTGTCATTTAACATAATAAAGACCACAAGATGTTCTGCTTATTTTCTGTGCGATGTATTGATTGGTTTTGAGCAAGTGTCGAAGGATAAAAAAAGGAGCCGAAGCTCCTTTTTTATTCAAATGAATGACGATCTGTGAAAATTATTTCTTCTCTGGTTCTGCCGCCTTTACTTCGGCAGACGCAGCACTTGCAGACGCTGAACTTGCTGCCGGAGCAGATGCAGGTGCAGGTGCAGGTGCAGGTGCAGGTGCAGCAGCTTTTACCATTTCAATTTTTGCTTTGGTGTGAATATCATCCAGCAATTTTTTCAGACTTTCTTGCTGTACTTGCTGTTTCAAACCATCTTTGATCTGCGCCAGAGGCGGGATCACTTTGGCACGGGAATCTTCTAACAAAATGATGTGATAACCAAACTGTGATTTGACTGGCTCTTGGGAGAATTTGCCTTTTTCCAGTTTAGCGACAGCGTCGCCAAATTCAGGCACCATGCGCTTAGGATCAAACCAGCCCAAATCGCCGCCATTTACTTTTGAACCGGCATCCAGGGATTTTTGTTTCGCAATCGATTCAAATGCGCTGACATCTTTTTGCAACTTCGCGATGATCTCTTTGGCATCCGCTTCTTTCTCTACGAGAATATGGCGAGCCTTGTACTCATTGCCGCCCAATTTCGTTTTCAGCTTGTCGTATTCTGCATTGAGTACATCATCAGAAATCGCATTGTTTTTCAGATAATCCTGAATAAACGCATTCGCTAAAATTGATTGTTTGGTCAATTCACTCTGATCCAGAACTTCCTGAGATTTGTCCAGACCCTTTTTTACCGCTTCCTGCGAAATCAATAACTGCATTGCCAGGTGATCGACGATTTCTTTGCGTGCTTCAGGCGTGTCTGGCTGCCCTTGCGCTGCACGTTGCTTCATCATTAAATCTACGCGGCTCTCGCTGATCGCTGTACCGTTGACAGTAGCTGCCGCTGGACCTGTCGCAGCAACTTCTGTTTTATTACAGGCAGTCAGTGCCAGCATAGACATAGCACTTGCCAACAAAATACGCTGAGTCATACGAGATTTGATCGTCATCTTTTCATTCCTTTTCAATAAGTGGGCTTAGGTGTGCAGGCATCAGGCAATATAACAGCTCGATGCAGCAAGCCGCACATATTAGCAGGATTAATTCTCTTGCAATACCCATCGTGGGATTTACGATTCAAAAGTCGGTAATCAAACTTTAAACGAGCCTTTGAATCGAGTACCGGAATTAGTCGCGCTCAGTTAATTGCATTTAACCAAATACATTAAACCAAGTCATTAACTACTCAGACTCCACACGTACTGTATTTTGGACCAGGACTTTTGTGCTTGACCGTTCAGAGTTGCAGGTTTGAATTTACACAAACTCAAGCCTGCTACAGCTGCCTGGTCCAACTCTTTATATCCACTTGATTGCTCTATACGTGCATCAACGACTCTGCCGTCTATGCCGATGAGTAAGGCCAATGTGACCGTCCCGGTGTATTCATTACGTAAGGCATTCCGGGGATACTCAGGTTTTTCACAAGACTTTGCTTCGACAACAGCACCGATAAACACCGGCATGGAATCCGCCTTCGTTTGCGACATCTCAACCTGACCAGTACGATTTCCATCATCCGGAGGATTGAACTCAGTTCTTCGAACGACGGTAATGCTTGGTGCTGGCTCAGGAGAAACGATCACATCAGGTGGCACAACAACCGGTATAAGTGGATCCTTTAATGCTTGCCGCGGCAACAACTCCTTTGGCTCAGGGAAGGGTTCAGGCTTTGTCGGCTCAACGTAGACGAAATCCGGATCCATGCGTGGCAAACCTGCGGGCGGCTTCAATCCGTAGAGCAAACCGCCCAAGAGTAACAAGTGCAATAGACCCACGACTAAAACACCTGATATTGATGTCGGTTTTTTCTTTCCAGAAATAGAAAATTCCATATATTTCCCCTTTGGCTAAATTTAAATACTTTTAAATAGCAATTAAATTGCCACTTAAAAGCAAATATATAACCGAAAATAATAAATATCAACTACTTAAAAGTATGTTTTTATTCTCAATGTAGAATTAAGATTGCTACCAATCAGCAAAAACTTAATAAATCATTAATGTATAGGTAACCATTAAAGGGAATTAAAGTAAGAAATAGCGATTTCTTCTTTGCAAGGCATAAATACCGCTTACAACTCAAATAGCAATTACATAAAATATGCTCTATAGAAGTATAATTTATACTCCTATAGAGAAAAATAAAGCATCCATGCAAGATTCCCTCACTACTATTCGTATCCTGTTTGCGGATGATCATCCGATTGTCATGTCTGGATTTGCCATGTCCTTACAAGGCGAGGATGTTGATGTAATCGGACAAGTAAAGACAACTAAGGAAGCTATCGAACAATTCAAAGAATTGCTGCCCGATGTATTGATTCTCGATATTCGTTTTGGCGAACAGCTTTCAGGGTTCGATGTCGCCAAACAAATTCTCGACACACACCCTGCGGCGAAAATAATTTTTTTAAGCCAATTTGATCAGGATAGTTTTATCAAAGAAGCGTATCGCCTTGGCGGCAAGGCGTTTGTGACGAAGGATTGCAATCCACAAGACTTAGGGACAGCTATCCGAAAAGCACATTGCGGTGAGTTATATTTTTTACCCGCAATCGCAGAACGGCTCGCCAATTTATCCGTTAAAGGTGATGCATCTCCCCAGTCGCTTTTAGATGAACGATCACTAGATATATTTACCCTGATTGCAGAAGGATTTACGAATGTGGAGATCGCTGAAAAATTAGATATTTCTACTAAAACAGTCAGTAATACTAGTCAGATGATCAAAGAAAAATTAGGCATCCATAGACAAGCAGACATGACCAAGCTAGCTCTTAAACATGGCTTGATACAGGCATAAAAATGCTGAAATATTTAGTTGGATTCATCAAAAAATTCAAAACAACGCAGTATTGGAGCATACGGCAGCGCCTTCTATTTATTACGCTTGTCCCAGTGAGCTATCTCTTTTGCATGCTGGTGTGGCATTCATATTGGCTGCACACACAAGAAGTTAAAAATGAAATAGAGGAACGCGGCAATATTATTACCAAGGTATTGGCCGAGAGTAGCGAGTATGCACTAGCATCGGACAAACTCCCTGACCTGAAACTATCGCTAGATGGGTTGGTGCAGTCAGAAAGAGGTATTTTGAGTATTGATATTTTAGATGCTAATCGAAAAGTTTTACTTCATAGCCAGTCAAAAGAAAACAGAGTATCCGACCATCGGATTTTTGATCTTCCCATTAAAAAGCGCCTGACATGGGTCAACGTGATACCAAGCGTTGCAGATCCAGTCGCGCAAAATGACAATCTGTTACCAACACCAAAAACACAACTAGCAGGCTATGTTGTCGTTGTCATGTCCTTTGCCGAACTGGAGAACAAACAACAACATCGATTTGCGATTGAGTTAGCTGTCGCAGCACTGGGCTTGATTATCAGTGCATGGCTTGCTGTGCATCTATCAAGAACGCTATCAGTCACGCTTGCACAATTCATCGATGCCTGTCGATCCATCAGAAGTGGTAATTTCTCTATTGACCTGACGGTGAAAGATGGCGGTGAAATCGGCGAATTACAAACCTCTATCAAGGAAATGGCGGATAGCTTACAGCGATCTACAACCGAACTAGGGAGCCGCGTTGCAGAGCGTACCGTAGAGCTGGAAACCTCCCGCAACGAGGCAATCAAAGCGAACATGGAAAAAAGAAAGCTAATCCAAAAAATTCATGGCATTGTTGAAGAAGAAAGGAAGAGTATCGCATTAGAGGTACATGACGAGCTGAATGCATCGTTGATTGCAGTACGCCTAGAATCACAGCGCATCATTGATTTAAGTCAACAAATATCACCTTCAACTGGACGGGATAAAATTCAGCAACACGCCCAATCGATTAATAAAAGCGCACTCGATTTATATAATAACGGCCGCGCCTTGGTACGTCGCTTACGACCAGAAGTGCTAGACATGCTAGGGCTGGAAGGAGCAATCTCGGAAATGGTCTCCAGCTCCCAAAATAACTACCCGAGCTGCGATTTCAGCTATTCATCAGAAGGAAATTTTGACAGCTTAGATAACGCCTCTGCAATGTCAATTTATCGCATTGTTCAGGAAACCTTATCCAATGTCATCAAGCACGCTAATGCGCGACATGTAGAAATCATTCTGCAAAGAGATGCTGTGACCCATGCGGTTCATCTTCTCATTTCTGATGACGGCACAGGCTTTGATCAAGCACTAACGACATCAGGCCTTGGCCTGATCGGCGTTAGAGAGAGGGTATTTGCACTAGATGGTGATATTCAAATTCTGTCTGAGACAGACGGCGGTACAACGATCACCATCAGACTGGGGTAGGTTTTGAACAATATGATAGTTCAATAAAAAAGCTCGCTTGCGCGAGCTTTTTTATTGAACTGGAACTAAAAATTAACGCTGCAACAAATCATTAATTTCTGCCAGATCCGATTCTTTTAAAGTGCCGGCGGCGGATTTCAAACGCAGGCCATTCATGATGGTGTCATAACGTGCTTTAGCCAAGTTCTGACGTGTTGTATATAACTGTTGCTGTGCATTCAGCACATCAATATTAATACGTACGCCAACCTGATAGCCAAGCTTGTTTGAGTCGAGCGCGGATTGAGAAGAGATCTCTGCAGCTTCCAGAGCTTTGACTTGTGCCAATCCGCTATTAACGCCGAAGTAGGCTTGACGGGCTCCTTGTGCGGCTGTGCGGCGTACATTGTCGAGATCGCTTCTGGCTTTATCCTCTAAAGCAATTGATTCACGCACACGACTGTCTACAGCAAAGCCGGAGAACAAAGGAATGTTCCACTGAACACCGATAGCCGTCGGCTTTACAACACCGGTACCGGACAAGGAATTGCCGCCTGTTGAAGTGCGTCCTGTACTGGCAACTAAATCCAGGGTTGGCATGTGACCTGCGCGGTTTCTTGAGATATCACGCTGAGCGATTTCTAAGGCGACTTGTGAGGCGACTACGCCGTAGTTCTGCTTCTCCGCAGAGCCTACCCACTCCTCAATACGTTCCGGCTGAGGTGAGCTGAGTTTGACGCCTGGTTTCAGGCTGGACAAATCGCCCGCTTCTTTGCCGATAATTTGCTGAAGTGCTGCGCGCTTGATTTGCAAATCGCTCTGACCAGCAAATTCCTGAGCGATGATCAAGTCATAACGGGCTTGTGCTTCATGCGTATCCGTAATGGTTGACGTGCCGACTTCGAAATTGCGCTTTGCCGACGCCAGTTGTTCCGAGGTTGCGGACTTTTGAGCCTGTAAAGTCGCGAGTGTATCCTGTGCAGCCAGTACATCGAAATAAGCCTGACCTACTCTTACGATCAGGTCTTGCTGCGCCTGGGCAAATTGCGCATCACTTACGATGACAGATAATTTGCCTTGTTCATATTGCTGCCAGTTCGCCCAGCGAAATAAGGGCTGCGACAACGCCAAGGTGTACGTATTTGTGTAGCTCGTGCCCTTGCTGTCACGGCCCGCCAGATCTGACTCAAAATTACTGTTGGTACGAACATCGCTACCGCTCAATGCCACACTTGGCAAAATACCTGCACGGCCTTGTACAGATTTTTCTTTACCTGCCACTTGCGAAGCGCGGGCGCTACTGTATTGCGCATCATTGACTAAGGCATCTTTGTATATTTGCAGCAGATCGCTGGCGCTGGCATTGAGCGTCAGAAAAGCACTGGCAATCAGTGTGGCAATGATGGGATTACGCATGTAACACTCCAGAGAGTAGTAGTTAGTTAAATTTATGTTTGAGCTTGCTACGCTTTAAGCGTTTCAGACAGGTCAAACGTCTCAATCAATAAGTCGGCATTGCACTATCGACCAACTGTGCCCAGGCATGCACACCGCCAGTCAGGTTGATTACCTGGGTAAATCCCTGGCGCTCTAAAAAATGAGCGACCTGCATGCTGCGTGCTCCGTGGTGACAAATACAGACGATCGTAGAATCAGGATCAAGCTCTTGCTGTCGTCCCGGTATGCTCTGCATCGGCATCAGAACAACACCTGGGATATGACACGTTTCATACTCCCAAGGTTCCCTGACATCGAGCAAAACCGGAGGATTTTTTGAAGTATCCGCCAGCCAGCTTGCTAACTCGGGGGCAGTTAAATGTTGCATGACAATTTCCGCAATCGTTTAAAAAATGAAACGCGATACATGCTCAGACTGCGGCAAGGCTGGCACCACAGTTTCAAACAAGGTTGTCGCTTTAAAACTGGTATCAGATTCACGACGTATCAGTTGCGCTGCCATGACCGGTGCCTGTCCAGTGACGACAAATAAACGACCACCGATATTGAGCATATCCTGCAATACTTGCGGAACGATTTCGAGAGAGCCGCTGACGACGATGACGTCATAAGCCGCACCCTGCTGAGCGGTCAGCCCACTGGCTTGAATAATGCTGACATTCGAGACATCGTTATCACGTAAGTTCTTTGTGGCTGTTGCAATCAATTCAGGATTGGTTTCAGTCACTGTCACATGCTTCGCCTGATGCGCCAGCAGTGCTGCCAGATAACCTGTGCCAGCACCAATCAGCCAGACAGATTCTGATTTTTTTGATGCGACCTCCTGAACGATCCGTGCCTCCAGTTTGGGGCTTAATGCGAAAGCGCCGCCGGCCAAAGGTAACTCGGTATCAAAGAAGGCCAGACTTTTTTGACTCTCAGGAAAAAAGTTTTCGCGCTTGCAAACGATGAGTAAATTCAAGACATCCAGATCCAGGACATTCCATGGGCGGATTTGCTGTTCTATCATGTTGAAACGGGATTTTTCGATATTCATGGTATTTACTCTGTCGCAATATAGGTGGGGAACCCGCATTTTATCAAAGCGCAGCCCCCGATTAGAAGAATCCTTGTTTATTAGTTCAAATTGCCAGATCAAATTACTAGCTCAAATTACTAGCTCAAGAAGTCCATTTGTTTTTAAACCAGGTTCCCAAATCATCCAGATAGGTGTACATCACAGGAACCACCACCAGCGTCAGCAATGACGAGGTAATAATGCCGCCTATTACCGCCTGCCCCATCGGCGCACGTTGCTCGGAGCCCTCAGTCAAGGCAAATGCCAGTGGCACCATACCAAACACCATTGCCAGGGTTGTCATCAGAATAGGACGCAGACGGACATGAGCAGCCTCCAGCAGAGCCTCCATACGTTCCATTCCCTCTTTACGTGCCTGATTCGCAAAATCGACCAGCAAAATTGCGTTCTTGGTGACTAATCCCATCAGCATGATGAATCCGATGATAGAGAACATATTCAAGGTCGAACGGAAGAACATCAGCGCCAAAAATACGCCAATCAAGGTCATAGGCAAAGCCGACATAATCGCCACTGGTTGCAAGAAGCTGGCGAACTGAGATGCCAGGATCATGTAAATAAAGATGACTGCCAATGCCAGGGCAGATAAAGCATAACCAAAAGACTCCGCCATGTTTTTAGACGCGCCACCCATCTTGTAACGATAACCGGGTGGCCACTGCATGCTATCCAATACCTTTTTCACTTCAGCGCTTGCCTCACCGGCAGAGCGACCGACTACGTTCGCGGACAACTCCACCTCGCGATTAAGATCGCGCCGGTTAATCTGATTTGCCCCGGTGGATGCCTGAATATCGGCTACCTGACGCAGCGCGACCATTTTTGGAGAGCCGTCCGCATTCAACTGAGAACTACTCAGCATCAGTCGTGATAAATCATCCTGGTTGTTTCTGTCATTGGGCGACAAGCGGACTGAGACGTCATAATTTTCATCGTCCGGTGCACGCCATGTCGTTGCTGTCTCACCGGCTAGCAATGGTCGCAGAGCTGCACCGATTTGCGCAACGCCAATACCCAGATCGGCGCCCTGATCCCGCTTGGGACGTACAGAAATCGTCGGCTTCTGGGCTTTCAAGCTGGTATCAAGATCGACGACCCCCGGAATAGCGCGCATGCGTCGTTGCGCCTCTTCTGAAAGAGTAGCAAGTTGCCGTAAATCGGTTCCCAGTAAGCTCAGGCGCAATTGTTTATTGTCGCCACCGACACCATCCAACGCACCGATATGCGTGACCGTAATACCAGCAATTTGAGTCAAGCGATTACGTAAGGGAATCGACATCTGCGAAGTGCTGCGCACTCTGTCCTTGCGCGGTACCAGCCTGATGTAGGTGGTCACATAGTTCTTACCCTGTGCTGAGCCGGTGTTGACTGTGCTATAGGTATCTAATACTTCAGGAAACTCCTTCAGTACAGTCTCGACCTGATGCACTTTGGTTTCAGTCAATTCCAGCGAGGATCCTACTGGCGTATAAAAAGTCACACCGGTTTCAGAATAGTCAGCTTGAGGCACAAACTCTGATCCGATCAATCCTGTAGCAGGAATCATCAGGCCACCGACAAAAGTCAGTAGCGCAATCAATAAAGTCTTGATACGGTGTTTAAGCGACCAGCGCAACATACTCTGATAACCGCGCGAAAACCATTGCACACCGCGCTCAAATTGTTCCAGTACACGACCAATCGTGTGCGCATAAAACCCTTTTCGCGCTTGCCCTTCATGGCCGTGCGCATCGGGATCAGGCCAGATCGACGACAACGTAGGATCCAGCGTGAAGGACACAAACATCGAGATTAATACAGCCGCCGTCACCGTAATACCAAACTGGTGAAAGAAGCGTCCAATAATCCCGCCCATGAATCCGACTGGCAAAAAGACGGCCACAATCGAGAATGTCGTTGCCAGCACGGCGAGTCCGATTTCTGCAGTGCCTTCCAGCGCTGCCGTGTGATGATCCTTGAACTTGCCATTCACTTTCATGCCGGCATGACGGACGATATTTTCGCGTACCACAATCGCATCATCGATCAACAAACCAACGCACAGGGACAATGCCATCAGCGTAATCATATTGATGGTAAAACCGAACATGTCCATGAACAGGAAAGTTCCGATCAAAGCAACCGGTAAAGTCAGTCCGGTAATCACGGTGGACCGCCATGAATTCAAAAACAGAAACACAATCAGGATAGTCAGTGCAGCGCCTTCGATCAGCGTCCTGCGTACGTTTTCAACACCAACCCGTATTTGCCGTGAACCGTCTTTGATGATCTGTACCTTCACACCCGGATACAGGGCTTTGAGTTGCGGATCCAGATTCTTTAATGCCTCTGCCAGGCCATCGGCGACTTCAATCGTGTTCTGTCCCTGGGCTTTCAGGATATCAAGCGCCAGCGTACGTTCCCCGTTATACAGAGCCAGACTTTCCTGTTCTTCCTGACCGTCAACAATGGTGGCAACCTGAGATAAAAATACCGGCTGTCCACCACGTTTAGTCACAATAATGCGCCCAAAATCCGCAGGGTCTTTGACACGTCCCTGTATCTGGACAATTTTTTCGTTATCCAAAGAACGTATCGCACCTGTTGGTAACTCCTGGTTTTCATTCTTTACTGCGTTGATCACCTGATCGACACCCAAGCTCAGGGCTTCCATCTCATTCGGCTTGATATAAATCTTGATCTCACGTTTGACGCCACCAACTAGCGTGACGGAACCGACGCCTCGCACATTTTCAAGACGCTTTTTAACGATCTGATCACCGATCGTCGTCAGCTCTCGAAAACCGCGTTTTTTGATCTTGTCGTCATTCGTCACCGAAACAGAAAAGATGGGTTTGTCTGACGGGTCGTAACGCGTCACGCGCGGCTCTTTGACTTCTTTGCGGAATCCAGTTTTTACCAAAGCCACTTTTTCACGTACGTCTTGTGCTGCTTGCGCCGGATCAATAGTCAGATCAAATTCCATAATCACGACCGAACTACCTTCGTACGAACGCGATGTCAGTGCGCTGATACCATTGATGGTGTTCACCGCCTCTTCGACTTTGCGCGTGATATCGGACTCAATAGTCTCAGGTGATGCGCCCGGATAGTCGGTCTGAATCACGACAACGGGAAACGTGATATCGGGAAACTGATCGACCCGCAAGCGTTTATACGAAAACAAGCCCAGCACGACAAACGCCACCATCATCATGGTTGCGAGCACGGGGTTGCCGATACTGATACGAGTAAACCACATGATCTAGCCCTTGCTCACAGATGCTGGCGTTGCGGTTGGCCCTACCGTTGGAGTTGGAGCAGATGCAGATCCAGATGACGGTACTGCAAGTTTGACGTTTATTCCCGAACGCAGACTACCGAGATTGGCTTTGACAATTTGTGCGCCGATAGTCAAACCGGATAAGACTTCTGCCGCAGGCCCGGCAACACTATCGCCCTGCAAACCGATGCTGACACTTTTCTGTTGCAACACATTGTTCTCGATCGCGTAGACAAACGCTTTGCCCCCGTCATATTGCACCGCTGTTTGCGGGATCGTGAGGACATGGAGCTTTTTGTCAACAGCGAGTTGCGCTTCCGCGAACACACCCGCCTTTAAAAAACCATCCGGATTCGCAACCTGAATATACGACATGATGGAGCGAGAACCCGATTGAACCGCGGGATTGATGCGCGTCACTTTACCGACAATAATTGCGCTGACACCTTCTACCTTGAGGGCAACTTCCTGACCTAAGCGAATATTGGCGATGTCCTGACTGGGCACGGCGGCTTCCATTTCCAGTGTACGTAAATCGACGATATCAAGCAGGCGATTATCCGCAGAAACTTTTTCGCCAGGCTGTACGCTACGAGTGCTGATAACGCCAGCAATCGGCGCTTTGATCAGTGTATCGGCGAGTGCTTTTTGCGCGACAGAGAGTGCCCCTTTGGCGGAATCCACATTCGCTGCCGCAATGGCGTACTGGTTAGTCGCATTATCAAACGCGTTCTTGGAAATGAAATTTTTATCCAGCAGCGCTTTGTTGTTATCGCGTGTCTGTTTTGCAATTTCCAGTTGTCCCTGCGCCGCCAGCAATGCACCGCGCGCTTGTTCCAGACGCGCGTCGTACTCTGTCGTGTCCATCTTGATCAGCACTTGTCCCGCTTGTACTGTCTCACCTTCACGAACCAAAACTTCCCTCACCTCAGAAGCGACCCGTGCCTTAACAGCAGACTGATTCATCGCACGCAAGGCGCCAGATAAGGTCAGGTTTTTTTGTAGATCAGCAGTATTGGCCGTCGTAATATCGCTGGGTAAAAACTCCAATACTTGCAGTGTACTGACCGTAAGCGGTACTTTAGGCGCATCTGAAGATTTCTTCTTCATAACGACCACCGCGACGATAACAAGCACGATCACAATGACAATCCAAGTTCCGCGACGCTTCAACATAGAGATCCGATATATAAGTAATTATTTTTTTAATCTGCGCATTGGTGCGGCATGATTTACTTTTGAATTCTGCGTCTTTAATTGCTACTAATTCATTCTGATTCATACTATTTGATGCAGCTGTGCCAGCGAACTCACAATGTCATGCGGCGTTATCTGACAAGCAGGCCGTGCAAAGCCATATCAATGTAATGCTCCAGATAACTATCCAAATCCTTGTTAGGAATCTGGCACACGCTGTAGGAATGCTTCCACATCATCATCATAATCATCGGCGCAATCAAAATTTTTGCTCCGATTTCCGGATCTATCGTACGCATTTCGCCATTGGCAATACCTCGGCGCAGCATGCCAACGATCATCGCATCGCCCGTAGCAATCACTTCATCATGATAGAACTGCGCGAGGTCCGGAAAATTACTCGCCTCTGCCATCATTAGCTTGCTCAAGCCAGACAATTTAGTCTTACCCATGCGTTCCCACCATGTCGTCATGAATAAGCGAAACAAATCGGCGGTACTACCGGAAAAAGTCTGTATTAACTCACCTGCTTCATCGATCAACGGCAGCACATTTTCACGTACGACTGCTTTAAATAATTCTTCTTTGCTGCTGTAATACAAATACAAGGTTCCCTTAGACACGCCGGCTGCCCGCGCAACATCGTCCAGACGCGTCGCAGCGAAGCCACGTTCGACAAACAAGTCGAGGGCGGCTAAAAGTAGTTCTTGAGGGCGAGCATCCTTGCGGCGCTCCCAGCGTGGCTTAAATGGGCAGGACATCATAGAAGGGAAAATTAACTTACTTTTGAGTCAGTAATATAATCATCTATCCCGACAGCGTCAAGCAAAGCACGCCCTGCAACCCGGTACGGAGTCTGACAAAGGCCGGGTTCCGGCACAATCAGAATGCGACGAATGGACAAATTGACAGTCTGAAATGCAACAAACTGGCACAAAGTTATATCGGTCCCGATGCAAAAGCAGAGATAAACCCGATGTAAATCCGACATTGGTATGGCGGCGACAAGCAAGAAATAGCGTCAAAACGGGAGTTGCGTAAACAAACTCACCGGAAACTTCTAAAAATTTCTAAAGTGGAAAATCACATCGACAGAACTGATGCAACAACCAAGACCCCTCACCACAGCGATACGTAGACACGGAGACACGAAGACACAAAGAAAAGGCAGGAGTAGAGGAGTTAAACGGCTCCAAGAAATATCGATTTTAGGTTTTTTAGAAATTTCCGATATCGAATCCGCAGGCTGGACGAAGCTTTCAGAGGCATTTCAGGCTAGCAGGTCCATCCAGCCTGTGGATTCGTTTTAAAAATTTTCTAAAAAATCGGTAAACTTAACCACTCTCTAAGCAAGGCATCTTGGATGTGCGTCACTGTAACGAGACATTTTGGTTATCGAGTCAATATTGTGACAGTGTTACTGTAAGCGCGGAGCAATTAACGAAACCGCCTTGTAGTTTCCCTGACCACTAACTCCAAAGGTGGCAATTCTGTTGCAATTTTCTCGCCATGAATCAAGCCCATTAATGCCACGGTTGCGAGACGCCCCATGTCATATAAAGGCTGGTGTATGGTAGTCAAAGGCGGGGTTGTATACAGCGAGCCAGGTAAATCATCGAAGCCGACCAGAGAGATGTCATCCGGAACGCGAATACCTCTGCGATACAGGCTCAGGCGCACGCCATATGCAGTCAGGTCATTGGCCGCAAACACCGCGCTAAACTGCTGCTGGGACTCAAACAGACGATTCATCGCCATTAAGCCGCTAGCCTCATGAAAATCGCCCTCTACTACCAACAGTGGATCAAAGATCAGATTTGATTCAGTCAGTGCGCGCCGGTAGCCCGCCAGACGATCGGCTGCATCCACGTTATTCGAGGGTCCTGCCACGAATGCAATTCTGCGATGACCAAGCTCAATCAGGTGCCGTACAGCGAGATAAGCGCCATGCTCATTGTCTAGCTTGAAGCCAATCGCCGTCTTACTATTCAGCATGCGCCCTGTCGCTACAATCGGACGCTGATTCGCAAAACGCAGCACATCCTTATCTTCGATGCGGCCTGACAGCAGAATAATTCCATCGACTTTACGCGCCAGCAATAATTTGATCCGCTCGGTTTCTTCTTCCGCGTTCCAATGACCACTCACAATCACAGATGCAAATCCTGTTCCCTTGAGTCCATCATCAACGCCGCGCAAGGTCTCATCAAAAAACGGACTGGAAATATCCTGCACCACGATACCAATTGTCATGGAGCGGCCTTTTTTTAAACCTTGTGCGAGCTGATTCGGTTCGTAATGCATTTGTGCGATGGCCTTCTCTACCGCAGCTCTCTTGACCGCCGACACCTTCGCCGTACCATTCAAAATACGAGATACCGTGCTGGGCGAGACGCCAGCTTCTTTGGCGACATCTAGCAACGTGACCGGCATAGCGGCATTTTCTTCTTTGTTCAATTCTTTCCTCTCGCTTTTGAACATGGTAAGCAAACCATGGCGTACAGCTATATTTTTATATCATCAAAGCACCGACTTCCGCATCAGCCTTTACCAGCACCCGGCAACCTGCAATATGAGGCAGAACTAATCACTCAACTGATAAATCGCTAAAAAAACACTGGGCAAGAATAGCATAGGCATATCAGGAGCCGTCTCGTTTAACGATGTGTTTGCCACCAACACATTGGATCAAACAATGTCACGTGGTTTTTATTTTTTACTTGACACATTTTATTTGAAAACGTTTTCAAAATACAACAATATTTTAAATAACTAATCCTCCTATGAAAAACCTCCTTCTTCAGACTAATCTAGACCTATGCCCTAGGTAAATAATTTACAAAAATTGCCCCGTCATGATTGACACAAATGAAATTGAAGTGGTAAATTTCATTTGAAACTGAAAACGATTTCAAAATAAAAAATAAGCGGAGACAAGTAATGCAGCCTTACCACGCCATCGGGCATGTGGTCGCGAACTCATCGCGCGCCACCACCATCTTTTCTAACAGCGCGGAACTGAAGCGAGTCAGCTTTGTCACGTCGGTTAATTCTGAGAGCCTTGCCCAATGAACTCTGTGCCTACACCATCAGCCGGCAATACGCTGCATACCACGCCATCCACACGCCCCGGAAAATCCCCCCTGCTGTGGGTACCGACTGGTTATTTCACGATGGCGCTGACCTATATGACGCTGACCAGTGTCACTGCGATCATGTTCAAGAATCTAGGTATGGATAACGGCAAAGCAGCAGAATATGCAAGCTATCTAATTCTCGCGTACACGGTAAAACCTTTATTCGCACCATTTGTAGAAATGTACCGTACCAAGAAATTTTTTGTACTGTGCTCACAATTAGCCATCGGACTGGGCTTTGCGGGTGTTGCTCTGGCAATGGCACTACCAAACTATATGATGGTGATGATGATCGCCTTCTGGATACTCTCATTCGTCGGCGCTACACAAGATATTGCTCAGGATGGCGTATACGTCACCTCATTGGACAGCAAAACCCAATCACTGTATTGCGGCATTCAAAGTCTTAGCTGGAATATCGGCCCCATTATTGCCACCGGAGGTCTGGTCTATCTGAGCGGATGGCTGCATTCTCATTATTTTCACCATGACGCCACCATCTTTGGCTCAGACTGGATTGCATCCTGGCGCATTATATTTTTTATTGTTGCTGCTGTGACGCTTAGCATGGCGATCTGGCATCTGCGCGTCATGCCCGACGGTGCGCGTGCCGACAACGCGCCTGGATCAATCAAGGCTGCGTGGGAAATTCTCATCGATTCTTTTAAAACCTTTTTTCAAAAACGGGATGTCTGGCTAATGATCGCCTTTGCCTTTCTGTTCCGTCTAAGCATCGGATTTCTTGAAAAAATTGGTCCTTTTTTTATGGTGGATCCCATTAACAAAGGCGGGCTTGGTTTATCCAACGAATTACTCGGCATCATCTACGGCACCTATGGGCTGAGCGCCGTCTTATTGGGATCGCTGCTGGGTGGAATTTTTGTTGCCCGACGTGGCTTGCGGCCTACGCTGTTCATCCTCTGCTGCGCGGTCAATATCCCCAACATAACATTCCTTCTAATGAGCATCTATCAGCCAGACAATCTGATACTCATTAGTGCAGGTGTCGCCATTGAAAAATTCTTTTTCGGCTTCGGTTCAGTTGGCTTCATGATTTACCTAATGCAGCAACTCGCTCCTGGCAAATACACCACAACCCACTATGCGTTCGGTACAGGATTGATGGGGTTGTGCATGATGATCACTGGTACTGTCAGCGGTCACTTGCAACAGTCGCTTGGCTACGTAAATTACTTCGTGTTTGTCATGATTGCTACCATTCCGTCGTTTCTGGTGACCTGGAGAGCCCCATTCCATCATCAGGATACGGACACAAATGTCAGCGCATAGCCGAAATACAAAAATATTTTTTTAACCTTAAATGAAATCGTTTTCATAATTTATTAAAAAAACATGTAACACGACACCCCCTTTGAAATCCATTTTTATATTTATTTTTGACTGATAAGAATTGAACCATGTCTAAATTCCCGAACAACTTTACCTGGGGTGTTGCAACCAGTGCTTACCAAATTGAAGGTGCGGCAGCAGAAGATGGCCGCGGCCCGTCAATCTGGGATACCTTTACTAATACTCCGGGAAAAATTATCGACGGATCAACCGGCGATGTCGCCTGTGACCACTACCATCGCTATCAGGAAGACGTAGAACTGATCGCGTCCTTACATGTCAATGCGTACCGATTTTCGGTGTCTTGGTCACGGGTACAACCGAGCGGATCAGGCGAATGGAATGAGGCTGGTTTTCAATTTTATTCCAAATTACTCGATCAACTTATCGCAAAAAATATCCAGCCCCATCTGACGCTGTATCACTGGGATTTACCCCAAGCCCTGCAAGATCAAGGCGGATGGCTGAACCGCGATACAACACAACATTTTGCTCACTATGCAGCAGAAATTGCTCGTCGCTTCGGCGATCGTGTGGCCAGCATCGCTACCCATAATGAGCCATGGTGCACCTCAGTTCTTGGTCATGGCACGGGTCAATTCGCACCCGGCATGGCAGATCCCGTACTAGCGATTCAGGTGTCTCATCATCTGTTGCTGTCGCATGGCCTGGCATTGCAAGCCATGCGTGCTACCGGCACCAAAACTAAACTTGGTATCGTTTTGAATCAGTGGCCGGTCACCGCCGCTACCGACTCTGCCGAGGATCTCGCCAAAGCCAAACTCGAATACGCACAATCTGTGCAGTGGTATATGGACCCTATTTTCAAAGGCCATTATCCGGCACTAGCTTTGGCACATCTTGATCAATCGCTTTTACTCATTCATGAAAACGATTTCAAAAATATCCAGCAACCACTCGATTTTCTGGGGGTGAATTATTACACCCGTACCTTCATCAGTACCGAACACCCCCCACGCAAACCCGAGGGCAAATTAGGCTTTAGTGATATGGGATGGGAGACCTATCCCGATGGCTTAACCGATCTGCTGGTCGGTTTACATCAAGAATATACGTTACCTCCGGTGTACATCACTGAAAACGGTATCGCCGTTGCCGATCAGTTGAACAAGGATAGCGGTGGCATCGATGATCAGCAAAGAACCGACTATCTACGTCGACACCTTGACGCGTTGCAAGCAGCGATGCAGCAAGGGGTTGATGTACGCGGCTACTTCTACTGGAGTCTGATGGATAACTTCGAATGGAATTCTGGCTACGCCAAACGTTTTGGCATGGTCTATGTCGATTATGCGACGCAACAGCGCACTGTCAAAGGAAGCGGCATCTGGTATCGCCAGTTCATCGACTCGCACATGGCATTACATGCCACCCGTGAATATGCACAAAGTAAAACAGCTTAGCCAAAACAGGTAACAGCGCATGGCGACAGCAAAGGATGTAGTACAGCAGCAAGGAGTGCAGTAATAGGTGAGTAATTAGCAAATATCCGCCCGAAAAATGGCAGCTAAACGGTAGTTCCACCTGATTTTTTGCAGGATAAGAAGTAACAAGACTCAAGACAAATTGATCAACATGGTAATAACAGCGCCACGCACAGCAATAAGAAGTACGGGGCAGTAAAAATGGGAGCGAGAGAAGTATGAACACATCATAAAATGTACATCATCCAATCTAACAATAAACCAAACTCCATACGAGATTTTAGAGGACGACAAATGAACCACTTTAAAAAAACAACGATCGCACTGAGCCTCGCTCAAATTGCGTTTGTTTCCAGCGGCACTGCAACAGCTCAAACTGCACCTGCAGCCAACAATGAAAAAATCGATAGTATCGTTGTCAGCGCTACACGACGCGACACCATGCTACAAGAAACTCCGATGGCAATTACCGCCTTCACCCAAGAAACACTGGCGAATAACCAGGTCAAAGATCTGGCCTCACTGGTCGCGATGATCCCCAGTCTCAATGTAGAACAACATGGTGATTCAGGCGGTGTTCACGTCTACATGCGCGGCGTCGGCTCAGCCAACCATACCGAACTAGGTGATCCTGCCGTGGCTTTTTATATGGACGGTATCTATATGCCACGTCCTCAAGCAGCCACCGCATTAATGTACGATCTGAGTCGCGTTGAAGTTGCCCGCGGCCCACAAGGTACGCTGAACGGACGTAATTCAACCGCTGGTGCAGTCAGCCTGGTATCCGGTGCGCCGAGTACTGATAAAGTCTTTGGTTCAGCCAGTGTTACGGTGGGAGACTATCGTCATCTGCAAACACAAGCGATGATCAACATTCCTTTCAGTGACAGCGTGGCATTACGCCTCGCTGCGATCAAAGATTCGCATGACGGCTATGTCGATTTTCAGAAAGGTTCTAACGTTTTGCCTGGAGCAGCCAAATACGGTGCTGGTAATCAAGAAGGCGCACGCGCTTCTTTGCTCTGGAAAATCACGCCGGATCTGAAAGCCAGTTTCATTGCTGACTATTACAAAGACACCGGTGCTGGCAATATCTATCTGGCAGTCGAGCCAAGAGCGGGTCAGACATTGCGCTCTGCTCTGGTAGACACACCAGGAACACTCGATCAATCAATCATGTCATATAAAGGCAAGATATCATACAAGCTGAATGAAGCAACTGAGTTGCAATACATGGGTGGCTTTACCCGCTACCAACGTACCAATGCCAATGATGCCGACGCCGGTTTGTTCCCGGGATTTAAAGCAGAAAATCGTACTGACTGGTCCACATTTGACAGCACTTCACATGAATTCCAATTACGCTCCGATGACAACAGCGCATTCCAATGGTTAGGCGGTGTCTTCCTGTTCAACGAAAAAAATAAAATCCGTTTTGACATTGATCGTAGTCAGATCGCACCAGCCACATTGGCTCAAGATATTGCATCTGGTTCAGTTATTTTTGTACAACCTACCGTTGGTCAATACGCGTCGATGATGTCCTTCATCCAACCTGATCGCCAGCTTAAATCCAAAGCCGTCTTCGGTCAGATCAGTCAGGATTTGAATGACCAGCTGAAGTTAACCGCAGGTGCACGCTACACCAAAGACAGTAAATCTGATGTTGGTGGCCGTAACTGGGCATGTCCTGGCTGGCCTAGCCCAGGTGTTTATGGCACTACGCCATTGCCAAGTGACGCCTCTGCATATTCTCAGCTGGTCACACCGGGCGGCGGCCTTGTCAATACCCACAACGTCGGCCCCGGCGGTACCATCAATGCAGCAACATGTGGCCGTAACTATCAAGGCGAAAACGATGCATCGCTCGAGTATAGCCAGGCAACTTACCTCGCTCGCGGTGAATACAAACTGGCAAAAAATACCCTGCTGTTTGCCTCAGTAACTACCGGTTTCCACTCTCCGGCAATCGGTGATGGTGGTGCCACGACCAAGCCAGAAAAACTGACTAGCTATGAATTAGGCTTCAAAGCCGATTTGTTCGATCGTCAGCTATCCTTGAATATCGATGCGTTCATGATGAAGTACAAAGACAAACTCGAATCTCAGGTCGTTAACAATGTACTTGCCAACTTCAATGCAGCTGGCGCCACAGTCAAAGGTATAGAAGCAGAATGGGCATGGCGCCCGACCAACGTAGATCGCTTCACAGGCAACGCAACCTACCTGAATGCTGTCTATGACGACTTCATCTCTTGCGACACCGATGCAGCCCGCGCAAACGGACAATCCTGCGGCTCCACCGCACCGAATGTCAATGTTGGCGGCAGCACTATGAAGCATGCGCCGAAGTTTGCCACCACGGTGCAGTATGAACACGACTTCACCCTGGCTGGCGGTATGTTGACTCCACGCGCCTCCCTGCACTACGAAAGTATGTCCTTCGTCGGCAGCGGCGCATTTAACAACGAGGTACCAGGCCATCCAGGAGTAAAGAAACAAGAAGCTTACTCCACGCTCGACCTGAGTCTGCGTTACGCACCGTATAACAAAGCCTACACACTAGAAGCTTTCGTCACGAATGCTACAGATAAAGCCGTCAAACTGGACGTCGCTGATCTGTGCGGCGATCTGCCATGCCGTCCGGATCAACAACTGTTCGGCGCGTTCTACAACGCACCTCGCACTATGGGCGTTCGTGTTGCTTATAAGTTCTAAGTTTTAAGTTTCTGCACTGATGTAGCAAGCGCAGAATTGGCGTAGTCGTAGAAGTGCCGCACTGCGCTAATGTATGCAGTAGCGCAGTGCGGAAAGCAGTAGTTGTAAAGTAGTAGAAAGTGCAGTAAAAATGTTGTAGTTAGTCCGTTGCACCGGAATACAGTTTGAACGCCGTATTCCGCTAGTCATACCCACTCCTTGTGCCGCATTCGTGCGGCACTTTTTTGCCTATCACTTCCCTCACCGGGATCGGCAATGTATAGCGCGACACCCGCTTTTTAATCAGCACAAGGTTAGCGAAAAGTATCCGGTAAAATAACAGCGGATTCCGAAGATGCGCCCCCTCCAACGCCACTTTGAGTAAAAAATTAAGCGCTCACGGAAAGCAAACACAACCAATAAAAATTTCTGAAACAAGCATGAGCAAAGCAACCATCACTCCACTACTACATGAACTGCCGTGACAACTGCGGCGCCTGCTGCATTGCGCCTTCTATCTCCAGTCCGATTCCGGGTATGCCGCTTGGCAAGCCGGTTGTCAACTAAAGAGATGCTATGAACTGTCGCGACGACTGCGGAGCTTGCTGTATAGCCCCATCAATTAACAGCCCAATTCCTGGGATGCCAAAAGGGAAACCTGCGGGGGTGAGGTGCACCCAGCTCGGGGCCAACAACCTATGCCTCATCTTCGGCAAGCCGGAACGGCCGGCATTCTGCGGTGGACTACAGCCGTCGGCAGAAATGTGCGGAACTAGCCGTGAATACGCGATTCATTGGTTGTCCGCCTTAGAGACCGCGACCGCTCCCGCACAAAGCGGCGCTCACCCGGATACCACGGCTCCTATGGGGTGACCAGCGAAGAAAGGCACTCGTTTGGAAATCTCAATGCGATTTCCTTCCGGCAGGTTTAGCCAGAACCCATCGACTTCCTCAAAGAAGCGCGCAACTTCAGCATTCGACGGCCTATATTTTTCAAGGTAGTCGAGTCCATCTATGAGCGCGGCGCTGGTCAAATTGCCGCTCTTCAGTCTTGAGCGATTTTTCTTGAAATATGCCAGCACGGATTCCACCGCCCGACCATCTGCAGCGTCTCGTATTGCCCACATTGCATACCCTTTGTCCCGATACTCGGTACCGGAAATAGCTTCGGCAAATAGCAGTGTCTCATCACTGCCAGCGATATGCGCAATGGTCAATATCGCACAGCACTTGACATCCTGCATTGGATATTGAAGCTTGTCCTTCAACGCCGGAATGCTGGCTTTTGTTCCGCAGTCACGCAAGGCCAATACTGCCCAATATATGTCGTGCTTCTTATCTGATGTCTGAAGGACGTTGACGAAGTAAGCTTCATTCCAAACTAGACTCTTACGTCTGAAATGATGCTGAACAGCTTCTCGCGTATGTTCTGAAATAGGAAATGGCATATTGTGTATCTGGCGAGATTCTAATTTTGGTATTCCGAGTGAGGCTGCAATTTGTGTGGCGAAATCACAGCGCGTCAACGGTTCGAGTCGTCGATAATAGATATCTGATTAAACTACGATTTGACCATTAATCTTTTCAATAATTTCAAGTTCAGCTTGCTTGAGATGTCCATATAAAAGGTCAGCGCCAGCATTTGCAGATGCGTGCACGCTTCCACGCGTCGCATTGAACTTCTCTTGACCGGCAATTCCAAAGCAAATCGTAACCAAATGCTTTACACCTGCCGGGAGTATTGCTCCATGTTCCTTAAGATATGCGTGCAACTTTACTTCCGTTCTGCCAAAGTCCAACGCCATTTCATCGCAAGCATCATACCAATCCATATCCGGGTGGGAATAAGTTGGGACAATATCCCTATTTAGAGCGACCAGTGCGCTTGCTGCCTCAAATTCCTTCTGAAAAATAAATTCAGATTTCTTTAATTTCACCTTGTGACTGTCAGCAGTTTGAGACAAGTCGCTCTTGAATCTTTCAAGGTCCGTTGAGTATTTGGCCTTTTCTTTCTCCATTAGCCTGTCTGCCCAAACCTTGCCGAGCCAAGATGAAAAACCAAATAGCACCGCCGAAGCGCCCCCAAGTGACACAAGTATAGCGCCCCCAATTTGAATAACTTCTTGAATGGTCATGTTGTAACTCTCTCGGTGTTGAAAAGTGCATGGGGCAAGAAAAGCTGCGTGAATTTAGATTTCGCCTTTGAGACGCAATCTTTCCTCAAATTTATCGACACGCTTTTCGTTTGGCGCGTCAAATTCACCTTCGAAACGGGATGTAGTAGTCAACCTTCTCCAATATCCTCCCCCTTCGAATGGACCCGTCACTGGATGGAAAGGAGCATAGACATGGGTCCCTTCGAATACATCATCACCTAGCTCGTCAACAGCAACGACCGAACGGAACGGAATAAACCCAGAAATCTTGAGCCACCCCTTATTCTTCTCTGGCAGTGCATCCCACACACTGCGCGCTGCCGCCTCGAGCTCATCTTTTTCAGCATCATCGACTCGCCAAGGATGATAGCCAGGCATGGCGGTGACAGCGTCCGCTGCGTCCCATTCACCCGTCGCAGTATCAACGAACGCATAGTGCCATCGAATTCTCACCATCAGTCCAAGATGGGTAAGCTGTTCTGGTTGATACACCCACCACTTTGTTGGGCGCTTGCCTTTTTCGGCTCTTGGGTAATCTGACGCTGCTGGGTCACGTACCAGAATTTCTGCCGAGCTCATTGCTACAGTCTTGCTCAGCTTGCGCTTCATCGCAAGTTCAGCTCTCAGCTGCGTTGCTAACGTACGCCGCCTAACGACCAACGAAATACCAAAGTAAGCAAACAAGAGGTTATCGTTCTTCGGCTGAAATAACATATCCTCCAGTTCGCCGCGTCCCCAAATTTGCACCTCTGAAATTCCCTTGGCTCGGCACCAATCAAGGATGACGTCGCGTGTCTTCTTCGAGAAGTCGCAAGCTGCTGCGAAAATCAACCCATAAAGTGGTGCGTCGACTGGAAGAACAATTTCACCGAGATATGCCTTAGCCTTCGAAGGACCAATAACGCGTTCTCGTTTGCATTGAATTAACCACAATCTGTCTGGCGTTTCTGACTCAACCTCAGCGTCATCATCGGGCTCTACCGTAGGATTAGCATCAATCTGCCCGACAATTTCCAAAGCGCGGGCGTCGAATCCCTCGTCTGCACCCGAACGACCTGTGGCTTCTAGTCGCCTCCAAGGCCGAAAGTCATAGGTGACTTGACGAACGAGGTCTTCGAAGCGCTTGGGCTCTAGGTCCTGAAATGGCAATGGATTGGTTGTACGGGTCACAGTCGCGTTCATGGCATTTCCAAATTCAAGAGTCAGCGGGGTGGTCCGCACTCGCAGGCCTATTCAACATATACACCGTGCCTTGTGATACGAAAGGGCAATCTCTCGCACCTATGGCTCGTTTCATTTCAACGCACATGGTTTTTGGTCTATCACACATCTTGCAACATACGCTCTACGCGACCCAGTGCCTCCACCCACTCAGTTGCAATTAGGCTTCGCACTTCGTTTCCAATAGCCTGATGGCCATCATCATCGAACCATTGCTCACTGCGCATAGTTACACGGTCACGATAGCCTGAACCCTGCCCCCACTCATTGGAGCAGTTGAACCAATAATCTTTGTCTTTCTTCATCTCGTCATCGAAAAGCGATTCGCCAGAGAGCTGCATCTTCCGTAGAATCTGGTCGTACGCAGTATTGAGAACTTGCTCGCACTGAGAAATCAATGATTCAGCGCCAGTGAAATCTGGATTCGTTCGCAAATTCTCTGCAATTGCGACGAAATCGTTTACTTTCTTGCCAAGGGCTTGAGCGGCTAGGGTCCTAGCGCCGTGGCCGAGCTGGTAGCCATACTGCAAATGTGCCCAATCGCCTTGGCGTCGCACAGCGGCATGTACGGTACTTGGATGGACGCTATTGATTTCTTGCAGGAGACTACGCTGAACTTGGCGGTTGATAGCTGGCGCCTGCTTGTTTTGCGCAACCCAATGCTGCAACTGTGAGGCCGCGTCTCTTAGTATCGCCTGTGCTTGCTCCCTCTCCTGATTGGCGATGACCTGCTTCACATTCTGTACAATTTCTGCCAGTTCCGTGCTAAATCCCTGCCTAGTCTCAACCAATCGAGCCATTACAAATCGTACGAGCTTGTCTTTGGGGTCTTCAAGTGCATTAAAGAAACAGGAATGCATTCCATGAATACCTGTTGACTCCAAGGCCGTGACAACCTGCTCCTGCTTGAGCTCACACCCTTCTTCGACGGACTCAACCAATTCCGAGGTCGCGTCGTCTTTCATTTTGAGCGCCTCGCCTGGATGCGGGAGTACCAACAATGCGGCGCTTCGGTCAATTCTCCGTTGCCCAGCCTCCTTAGCACGAGTAAGCAACTGCCGCGCCTCTGTTCCAGGAGCATTATTGAATCTCGAGCACAATAGTGCTAGCGAGTGCGGGTCTTGAAGGTGCGCTTCCAAGTCTTGCCGTCCTACAGCCCTATCAATGCCTTTGGTGTCGATAAAGCGAATATTCAGGTCGGTGTTCGCAACCAATGGCAATGGCACTACCAATTCAATCCTACGAGGCAAACTAAAGTCGGGATGGCGGCCGTTGTTAATTTCCAAGAACATTTCGCGCAACCAAGCTAGCGGGGCCTTCCCACTCAAAGTGTCATACCATAAGGTTCTTGCATCTCGCCGGTGCAGTGCCATACGCGACAAGACTTCAACGCCGAAATCACGAGGTGCGGTGTATTCGGCTGCAAGGGCTTTCGCGTCGTCAGTCCGCAGGACTTTGCCGTCCGAACCCTTGTTCTTCCGAACACGCAGACCAGACAAGTTACGGATTGCCCGCTCAATCTCTTTTGAGACACCCTGCGATTCGCTCTCATCTTCGGAATTGGCAAGTTTGCCGTTCGCCGCGCGCCAAATGAATTCCGAAAAGTCCATTACATGCGCCCTCACCTCGTCCTCTGGGCATGGCTCAACAAGGAGGCCATAGCTTGGGCCGCTATAGATATGCACTTCACATACCGTAATCCCGCCTGCTCCGACTTCGAGCACAGTTTGTGGGGGACCATCTTCCGATGGCAGCTCAAGGCTCAAGGCGCGACAAATTGCAGTGCTTTTTCCGATTCCGATACTGCCAATGAGCGCTACGGTATGGTCTCGCTTCAAAATCAGAGTGGCGGTTGCCCGGATTTGCGTCAAGTATTCTTCAATTCGCTTTTGGAAGGATGCCTTTATGTCCCCCTCCACTAGGCCACGCAGCGCCACGCAGGCTTGGTCAGCTTCCCAAAGCAAGTCCTGCTCTGCATGATTCAATGGCGGGACAGGCAACTCACTCCAATCCCTGGCAAGGAATTCCGCAAACCGCGTAGCATCAGCTGTTCCAATTTCCCTCAGAAGTAAATCCAGCTCTTCGGGCGCAAGAGAGCGCTCTCCACTCTCGACACGTGAAAGGGATGGTGCACTCATGGTGACTCGACCGGCAAGGTCCGCCTGCTTGATTCCGGCGGCTTCACGCAAACGAGCAAGGTTCGGACCAATTTCATTTATAGATGGGCGAGCCATATATCCTCCTGTCAAATAATTTGAATTATTCTAGCAAGCTTTCTGAAAGCTTTCAACAACAATTCAAAACACGTTGCTTTTGGGAATATTATAAAAATATTAACTAACGAGAATTCAAGACTGATTCCGATACCTAAAGAAGTTCTGCAATCGGTAGGACTGGTTTAACTGGATGGTGGAAGAGTTCGGAGCGAAGGCAAAACACCCCCCAACCCACCATATGGCGAGTTAGAGGCGCATGCCTTGCGATTATGGACGTATGGAGCCAGCCCATCGCTTCAGGCGCATCTGTCACATTTCGGCGCAGATGCTCAATCGGACTTGGAGCGGCGAAATCCACCCCCGTCGCGCCTCCGACTGCTCCACCCGGCGCTGCGCCCACGACACCCGCTTGGCGCTTACTTCATGAACGCGGGGTTTCGAGCCCTCTCCTCCATGTATCGTATAGCACCCATTTTTATACGAACAAAATATGCATAGGCCAGGAACCACCGCTCAGCGGTGGGGCAAGCGGCTGCGACGCGCTGCCCCGACTGAAGCTCCCGCCCCAAGCGGGACGAAGTCGGTGGGGGAGCCACCGAGCGTACAGGGCGTTCAGCCCGTGTGAGCGCCCACTCGAACGAGCTTGATGGGGGCGCAGCCCCGCCCCGGACGCTTCGCGGCAGGGAAAGGTCCGGGGCGTCGCCAGACATGGTCGTCCAGCCCATCCCGGAAGCGGGGCTCCTATCGCGCATTGGAGGGGGATTGGACCTTTCCCTGCCGCGAAGCGGGAGGAGGGGCGCTCGTTGTTCCGCCGTGACGGGGCACTAGCCCCGTAGGGAGTGGCGCTGCGTCCAGCAGCGGAAAGCGAACGGTAGGTGCATTTGGACCCTTTGTCCCTTGGGCTAGCACCAAGCGTATAAAAAGCAGTGCTCTATACCTACAAGAGCACATGGGTGTGCTCACCTTAACGGAGAAGCAAATGACCAATATCGAGCGCGTTCTGCGCAATGAAATCTACACTACAGAGGAACCGACTCAGGAAGCGCCAACGCGACTTGACAACCGCCTCGTACAAGAAACCAATCGCAGCCAAATCCTGCTTTATCTTTCCCGATTTGGCTGGCTAACATGCCGCATGTTGGCAGACTTGGTCTGGCAACATGCCGCCCAGCCAATCACAATGGCGCGCCGCACACTGGCGCCCATGGTAGAGGAGAAATTGGTCTTCACACGCCAACTGTCCAAAGGTGGCGCAGCATACTTCCTCTCCGCCAAAGGAGCAGGCTTACTACGCCTTGAAGGCTTCGATGCACAAAGCGGATACACACTTTCTGTGGCAAACCCTATTCATCGCGCCTGCTCAAATTGGTTCCTCATCCGAGCCATAAAGAAAGGTCTGGTTGTTTATACCGAACACGAGATTGCAACTGGCCGCGCGCCGCGCAAGGTCGTGAATGACAAGTTGCCGGATGGCTTGATTGTGGCCGACAACGGCCAGTGCATCTGGGTTGAGTGCGAATACTCCCAGAAGTCGCGCTCAGAACGCCATCGTGTCGTCGGGTTCGCGAAGGCTGCGCTTGGGCGAAGTGAGCGTATTGAGCTGGGTCCTGACCTATATCTGGCACGTCTCGCTATCGTCGGGAGCAACCAGCACGCGCTGCGGTGGATGGCTCAGTCAGTTGACGATACGCGCCGATATGGCGGGATGACGGAAAGCCAGCTCGCCGAGGTTGACGTTTGCCTTTTGACCCTGACGGACAGCCTCGTTCCCGGCGATGTTTTTGATGGGAACCTCTATTGAGACATTCTTCGTCCCGTGGGCTAACACTGGTGAAATCACCGCTCAGGCGCTGCATGAGCGGTGATTTTTCAACTAAAAGATGAAAAAGCTATCGCATCCCGGAACTTCCTTCGGAGCCTCGACGAGCGGAAGCGTAATGCTGATGTCCTCGTTTCGAAACTCTGCCACGGCATGGTTTTCGGGCCAGACGCGCACATTACGTAGGACTCGTATCAAAGTCTGATGCAGCAATTCGCGCTCTACGACAAAGGCATCAGTCGAATCTCGAACGGCCTTAAGCGCCTCGAAGACGTAAACATCGACATCTTCTGTCCAGACATGAGTAACCGGGTCATTGACGATGATAGCCAGCTCTTGCAGCGTTCTCCGAAGAGAGTGCCTTTCACTTTCCAGCGCACGGATGCGCTCAGCAATTGCTTGCGAACCTCCAGTCAGTTCAATATTGCGCACCAAATTTCCAAGGGATTTTTGTGACCGAGATTCAGCGACTCGAACTAGCTCCATTTCCTCGCTCGCACGCTGCTTCGCCGTGCCGGCAACTACTTCACTTGCCACGCACTCAATTAGCGGTGGCAGCAACAAGTCCTCAAGCCGCCTGGCATTCCAGTTAGGACACTTGGACAGCCCGCGGTCTCGGTCCGAACAAACGTAGAGCGCATATCCCTCGCTGTTCCTCTTCCCATTTTTCGATTTTCGCGCCAATGTCGCGCCACAATGGCCGCAATGCAGAATGCCTTGAAATACATTTCGATAGCCCGAATCGCGGCGCTTGGGCAAATTGCGACGCCGTTCGGCCGATGCGCTTGCAGCGTCAAAGACCTCAAGCGAAATGATGGCAGGGTAATATCCTTCCCAAATTTCTCCCGTTGGACGGCGGCCATTCGCCTCTTTCACTTGCGGCTCCAATTCACCAAGAACCCGCCGATTGTGAATGAGCTTATTTGGTAGGGTCTTGTGCCATGTGTTAGCACGTCCTGGCACCGGCCATTTTTCGCGATTTGCGATACGAGCAATCGCCGTGGCACCAAAGCCACGTGCTGTCAGTTCAAATACCCTTCGAACGCTGGTGGCCTTTTCCGGCACTACTTCCCAGCCAGTCCTTTCTACGTTTGGACGCAACCAACCTGGCCCCTGCCCGAACGCAAACGAACACTTCATTTTGCGCTTTTGCTCGTGAGCTTCTTTCACGCGGTCAGATTTGGTAATCGACTCTTCGTTAGCATGCACAAAAGCAAGAACTGCCATAATGAGATTCATGGGATTCCTAATGGCCTCCTGGTCAAAAACCGAGCCATCACAAAGAGTCACCACTTTAATTCCGAGCCGAACGATGGAAGAGAGCAGTGCGACGGCCTCGTCGGCGTGACTACGCGAAAGCCTATCAAGATTTTCTACTAAGAGGTAGGAACCCCGTGGGATTTTTCCCGTTTCAACCGCTTCGATGAACGCCGCCAATTGTCCCTTAGTCACATTGCTGCGGTCGAATGCGGAAACGCCCAAATCCTCATACGACTTTTCCACCAATTTCAGGCCGTGCTCAGCCGCATAGTGTCTGCTACGCTCAAGCTGCCTGCGCTGGCTGTCGCCGCCGCCCTGCCGTTTCGTCGAGAATCGAATATAAGAAAATGCAAGAATTTCGCGCAATACCTCGGGTGTATACTTTGCACCATCGCAAATAGCTTTAGTTTCCATGTGTGATTTCCTGATTAAGAATGACATCAGAATTAAGCGAAACGGTTTTATCCTTGCCAATTTGATAAAAATCCACCCATCGCTCAGATGTCATCTCTTAAGGTACTGTCCGGCAAGCCGGCCGGCGTACGCTGCATCCAACTCGCGGATGATCATCGCTGTAAAATTTTCGGCCAGCCGGAACGCCCTGCATGTTGTAGTGGATTGCAGGCATCGCAAGAAATGTGCGGCGAAACGCGGGAGCAGGCCCTGATATGGATTGCTGATCTGGAGCGGATTACCGCGGTCGGATAATATATTTTTTGAAAATTCTACTCAATCTTTATTCAATCGCCTAATGACACCAACGCTAAGCACCATCATTCTGTACGCCAGAGACATGCAAAAAACTGCAGCGTTTTATCAGACGTTTTTTGGGTTCGTCACTACCGGCCTTGTTGTCGAAGGATTGATTGAATTGCGGGCTGCTGATCACGGCGCGGGTATATTGATTCATCAGGCAGCCAAGAGTGTCAAACTGGGACAAGCTGCCGTAAAACTGATGTTCGACGTCGCGGATATCGAAAGTTTTAAAAGACTAAGTGCGGAACGTGGTTTGATTTTTGGCAGCACACACCAAGCTAAGGGCTACGCCTTTGCCAACGCCAAAGATCCGGACGGCAATTCCGTTGCGATCTCTAGCCGGGCTTTCCGTGAAAATACGTAGAACTCAGTTCTTCAATAGGAACACTGATACGTCCTGTTGCAGAGCTATTCCGGTCGGTGGATCTTGAAGTCCAGCCATTATTCTGGTCATCGTCATTTATCCCTACTGTCTCGCGAGCACCTTTAACCGATACCACATTTATCGCCACTGACTTCTATGCAAAATTATCTGATACCAAGCACCTATATCGATTTCAACGATCCGGATGTGTCGGCACTGGCAGCTACATTCGCCAAGGGCACGTCATCACAACAGGATGGGGTTCAGCGGTGTTTTGAATTCGTGAGGGATGAGATCAAACACAGTGTTGACTTCATGCGCAATCCAGTCACATGCAAGGCGTCTGAGGTATTACGACATGGCACCGGCTACTGCTATGCAAAAAGTCATCTTCTCGCCGCCCTGTTACGTGCAAATGGCATCGCCGCCGGGTTGTGCTATCAGCGATTATCCGTAAGCGGACAAGGCGCGCCATTTTGTCTACACGGATTGAACGCCGTCTATCTTGAGGAGTTCGGCTGGTACCGTATCGATGCGCGCGGCAATAAGCCGGGCGTCAGCGCACAATTTTCGCCCCCGGTTGAGGCACTGGCATTCCCTATTCTCGATGCGCAGGAGAGAGACCTGCCGGAAATCTGGGCGGAACCCTTACCAATAGTTATCGCTACACTCAAAAAATATAGCCGCGTTGAAGACGTGTTATGCGATTTGCCGGATGTCCAGGTCTTTCAGTAAGTGCGGGAACGTGTGGGGGATCGTGTCAGTCCCTGCAAGCCTCTGCTATCTACCTTCAGATAATTTCTATTTACCGCGATAAAAAAACATACTCCAACTGAGTATTTTTCAACACACCAATAGGGGTATGCGGAATAGGCCTATTTTTACCAATAATACAGGGGAGTATATTCCTCCACACTCTGCTGCTGAAATATTGAGCAGCGCGCTACAGGTGCGCATGTTAAGCTTCGTGCCGACTAAATCCTGCTCATATTATTGAGCTTTTTGCCTCTTTTAACCCTTTCACTCTTCCGCTGACTATGGATATTCTCTTCGCCGTAAAAATCATCATTATGGGTATTGTCGAGGGTCTGACAGAATTTTTACCTATCTCATCGACGGGGCATTTAATCCTGACCGGTAGCTTGCTGAACTTTACGACAGAGACGGCAAAGGTATTTGATATCGTGATACAGGCAGGAGCGATTTTTGCGGTGTGCTGGGAATATCGCCAAAAGATTGCGAGCGTCTTGCTCGGTTTGGCGAGTGAAGCGAAAGCGCGTAAATTTGCAGTGAATCTGGTCGTTGCGTTCTTACCGGCAGCTATTCTCGGCGTGCTGTTTATCAAAAAAATTAAAGCACATCTGTTCGCCCCGGTACCGGTTGCGACGGCATTTATTGTAGGTGGTCTGGTTATCTTATGGGTAGAGCGCAAGCGTGCAGACACCGCCACGGCCAGTGGCGCGGATAGCCATGATGATCAGCATGCACGTATCCATTCTGTCGATGACATGACGATCATCGACGCACTCAAAATTGGTATCGCACAATCATTCGGCCTGATCCCTGGTATGAGTCGCTCTGGCTCGACGATTATCGGCGGCATGCTGTTTGGTCTGTCACGCAAGGCAGCAACAGAGTTTTCTTTTTTTCTGGCGATCCCAACCTTGCTTGGCGCCACCGTATTTTCTCTCTACAAAGCGCGCAACGACTTATCCGGCGCGGATCTGCCTATGTTTAGCCTGGGAACAATTGCCGCATTTATTTCAGCGTTCTTTTGTGTACGCTGGTTATTGCGTTATATCAGTTCGCATAACTTCAACGCTTTCGCCTGGTATCGCATTGCATTCGGCATCATGATTTTGATTACCGCGTACACCGGCACGATTGCATGGGTTGAATAAGTAGTGATAAAAGCAGTCACAGAAACAAGTAATAGCAACAATCCTGCCCTGCACTTATTGCAGACCGTATTTGGGTATCCGTCTTTTCGCGGGCAGCAAGAGCAGATCGTCGATCATGTCGTATGCGGTGGCGATGCGCTGGTCTTGATGCCGACCGGCGGTGGTAAGTCGCTGTGTTATCAGATTCCTGCCTTGATACGTCATGGTGTGGGCATCGTCATCTCGCCCCTGATTGCGCTGATGCAGGATCAGGTCGATGCGCTGGAAGAAGTTGGCGTGCGCGCTGCGTTCTTAAACTCTACCCAGAGTTTTGATGAAGCCCTGCGCATCGAGAGAATGATGCGCGAAGGCGAACTCGATATGGTCTACATCGCACCGGAACGCCTGATGACGCAACGCTGCCTGGAACTGTTATCAGTGACACCGCTCGCCTTGTTTGCGATTGATGAGGCGCATTGCGTATCGCAATGGGGCCATGATTTCCGACCAGAATACATCAAGCTGTCTGTCCTGCATGAACGCTTTCCAGAGGTACCTCGCATCGCGCTGACGGCGACAGCAGATCAGCAGACTCGTGATGAGATTATTCATCGCCTGCAACTAGAAAATGCGTTGCAATTCGTCTCCTCCTTTGACCGTCCCAACATCCGTTATCAAATCGTAGAAAAGGCAAACGGGCGCAAGCAGCTACTCGACTTCATCAACGCCCAGCATAGCGGTGACGCCGGGATTGTGTACTGTCTGTCCCGTAAAAAAGTAGAAGAGACCGCCGAATTCCTGAACGAAAACGGCATCACTGCCCTGCCCTATCATGCAGGAATGGCGCTGCCAGACCGCACCAAGAATCAGGCGCGCTTCCTACGTGAAGATGGCATTGTGATGACGGCCACGATTGCGTTTGGCATGGGCATTGATAAACCCGATGTGCGCTTTGTTGCGCATCTGGATTTGCCAAAAAGCATAGAGGGCTATTACCAAGAAACTGGTCGCGCCGGTCGTGACGGTGCGAGTGCCAATGCCTGGATGGCCTATGGTTTGCAAGACGTGGTGCAACAGCGCCGCATGATCGACGAATCAGAAGCCAACGAAACCTTTAAACGGGTGCAAGGCGTCAAACTAGATGCGATGCTCGGCTTGTGTGAAACACTGAATTGCCGGCGCGTACATATCCTCGATTATTTCGGCCAGCAATCGCAACCTTGTGGCAATTGCGATACCTGTCTCGCACCGCCGACTTCATTTGACGGCAGCCTTGCCGCACAAAAAATTCTCTCCACAATTTATCGTGCGGATCAGCGTTTCGCTGCGGGTCATATCATCGACGTATTACGTGGGATCGATACTGACCGAGTCAAGCAATGGCGGCATGATCAGCTCTCGACTTATGGTATCGGCTCCGATAAAAGCGAAGCGGAATGGCGGGCACTGTTACGCCAGCTGATCGCACTCGGCCTGGTCGCCGTGGATTATGAGAACTTCAGTTCACTCAAACTCACTGAAGATTCACGGGCTGTATTAAAAGGCGAAACCAAGGTGCAATTACGGCAGTATAAAAAAGCTGAAAAAGCCGTCAAACATAAACGTCAATCTGCCAGGGATTATGCCGAGGAGAATCTCTCCACCATTGAACAGACCATCTTTGAAAAACTACGCTGGTGGCGAGTCGAGACGGCAAAAAAACACAATACGGCCGCCTTCATTATTTTTCATGATTCGACACTGCGTGAAATTGCTAAAGCACATCCGCGGTCAATGGATGACCTGCGCGGCGTAACGGGTGTCGGCGAGAAAAAACTCGAACGTTACGGTGCAGAAATCGTCGCCCTGATCGCTGAAGTCGAATAAAAAACCAGCCATGTCACGCTCGCAACGTCTGCTCCAGCTCATGCAAATCCTGCGTCGCTACCGCTACCCTATCACCGGCGCGGCACTGGCAAGCGAATTGGGAATCAGCCTGCGCTCACTGTACCGGGATATCGCGACGCTGCAAGAACAAGGTGCAAAGATTGAGGGCGAGGCGGGTCTCGGCTATGTACTTCAGCCAGGATTTAACTTGCCACCACTGATGTTTTCTGAAGAAGAAATCGAAGCAATCGTGCTGGGATCCCGCTGGGTTGCCGAACACGGCGATACGCATCTGGCAGCCGCTGCACGTGATGCACTGGCGAAAATTGCTGCGGTACTTCCGGGGGATTTACGTCATGATCTCGACACCACGGCATTATTGATCGCTCCCACTCAAGGGGCAATAGAAAATAATGAGCACCTGCGCCTGATCAGACGTGCAATCCGCACCGAACATAAACTAGATATCCAGTACCTCGATCAGTATGGCAACACTAGTCAACGGGTAATCTGGCCGTGTGCTCTGGGGTTTTTTGATCGCGTCCGCGTGATCGTCGCGTGGTGTGAATTACGGCAAGAGTTCCGGCATTTTCGAACTGACCGGATTGCCCAGCTCTGCGTGATGGAACAAAATTTGCCGCGCCGCCGTCAGGCTTTACTCAAGGAGTGGAAAATTCTGGAAGGTGTGAAAGCGCAATAGAATGCGTAATAAAAACCAGTTCTATTTCATATCGATTCTCTGCTGATGTGAAATAGAACTGGTTTTTTTCAACACCTTCGGTTAGATATTTTATAGGTTTTAATGCATCAGTAATTGCCAGGCAATCGTCATCTGAGCAGCAACACCGGTCAGGAATGCCAGTGTACGTATCCACGGAATAGCGAGGGTATAAGTGATGGCATGCACCACGCGAGCCCAGAAATACACGACACACGCCGTCGCAATCACTGCACTGCTCACTCCGGCAAACTGTGCGATCAACACCAGAGGTGCAAACACGACCAGATTTTCTATCGCATTCGCATGCGCTTTCATCAGACGCCGTGCCCATGCCGTTTGTGGCTTGGGATGTTCAGGATAACCTACTGAGTTCGACAAGCCGCCAGCAATGACACGGTTCAAAATATACGGCACCCATAACAAGCCTGTAAAAGTGGTGACGAGCGCGAGATAAAACAGTTCTGTTTTCATGAGTGTCTCTTTCTATTATTGTGGTCTAGAGCCATACAATATGCTCAATGCGTGGCACAGCGTGATGATGTCATGTCGCTACACGGCAAGTAGCCAGCATCGACCATACGACAAATGCAGTGTAATTCTTTTCTCAAGCGCGGTGTGACTGGCATGTATGATTGGTATACGGCTACAGACACTTCAGCTGGTGGCAGTAAGCTTAGCACTCATATTTTCACTCACATTTCTACTCAAAATTTCACTCTACTGTCACCGCTACATCAACACCTTTGGTGGCAATATTCCCTGCATAGTCCGATGCAAAAATTCTGATGAGGTAGTTTCCTTTTGCCAGATCAGCGACAGGCAGATGGCTGGTTTTTGCTACGCCACCTCTGACGATATTGCTCACCATATATTGAAATCGTGTTTCGGCATTGCCGTGTACCGTGATTCCGCTATGCGGTGCGTAGGCGATCTTGACCGCGTCTTTGTCTGCAGGCAATTGACTAAAATCGAGAGAGATCACCGGTTGTTCATAGCCAGCCAGTGCCTTGCCATCCTTGCTTAATAACTGATAACCAAGCTGATACAAACCTAAGCGTCGTCTGGCGGCATTGCCATCGACTTTATCGTAGGCGTCAACCACGAGACCCAGATCGGTTGTGCCTTGCGGAATATGCACATGACCATCGCGTGCCTTGGTGATGATGTTGCCCTTGCCATCCAGAATCGATACCTCACCAATGACGGGTGCGATCCGGTCAATCAACCCGTCCAATGACAAGGCCAAAGGATTCCGGTAACGTCCGTACTCCTGATATGCCAGATGGACATGGAACATGCGATTGACCGTGCCTAATACATCACCGGTGACAAAACGAGTTCCGCGCTTGACCCGTACCCGCCCAAGCTTGCCGTCTGCGTTGACGATCTGCATGAATTTGTCGGGATTCACTGAAACATCTTTAATGGTCCGGCCGACCCGCATATGGATGTAGCTCATCTTATCGATCGCAAGACCTTCGCTCAACTCCCCGAATCCCCAGTTCGGCATAGGATCGCTGATTTTTTCATCCATGACTGCCAGGACATTTTCCCCCATGTCAGCTTGCATATCTACACCATTATGCAGATGATCACGGCTTTCCCCTGTAAAGTTACCGCGTACTTCTCCGATAACACCGACGATTTCATGCGAAGCGTGTTGTGGCTTTAAGGGCCAGGGTAATTTGTTCAGCGTTGCGTTGGACAGTGATTGTTCTTGCCGTTCTTGCAGAGCCTTGAAACTGTTGTCCGTATTTGCAGAAACATTTTTCAGTTGTTGAACTGCATGCGCTACCGAATCGACCACCAGCAGATTGCCATTTTGTTGAAAGGCGATACCGACTGGCCGCTCGAATTCGATGTCCGGCTCTATCCCCGTCATTGCCTGTATTTGCTGCTCAGGTGCCAAGGTGAGGATTTGACCGCTGCGCATCTCGGCGATATAGAGGACGCCATGTTGATTCAACGCCAGAGCGCTTGGCCTTTTGAGTAAGGCCTCTTTATCTTCCGGAAGGGAGCGCACAACTGTGCTGACAACACCGACACGACTGATACGGCGAATCGCGTTGTTACGGGTATCGGCAATCAAGAGTTCGCCTGCGGCGTCGACAATGACAGCACAGGGCGTATCAAGTAATGCCTCACTCCCCGCACCATCCACATAACCCGGGTGGCTACCGGCAATTGTCGTGACTTTCCCGTCCGGACTGATGCGGCGAATCCTGTCGTTATAGGTATCGGCAACATAAATATTACCGCTCTGATCGGCAGCAACACCAATCGGTCCGTTGAACATGGCCTCCTTGCCTGCGCCATCTTTAAAGCCCGCAACGCCAGTTCCCGCAATGGTCGTCACAATACCTTTGGGGGAAATTTTACGGATCGCATTATTACCAGTGTCTGCCACCAGCAGATTACCCGCCATATCAAGGGCAAGTCCGGAGGGCGTATGAAACATCGCCGCAGCACCGGCACCATCAGCATAACCTTCACTACCGCCAGCCAGAGTCGTAACAAGCCCTTGAGTTGAGATTTTACGTATCCGGTTGTTGTCACCAGCGTCGCTAACGTACGCATTTCCTGCCGCATCAATGACTACACCATATGGATCAGAAAAGCGTGCCGCGGCAAAATCTGCATCCTTGAATCCCGCTACTCCATCACCGGCAAATACACTTCGCGTCACAGGTGAAGCGAGTACGGCCGGACGTGCCTGCCCAGTTGTACTGAGGTTCTTCGACCAAGTCTGTCGCAGATGATTGAAGACCATGGAGCCATGAAACAACAGATATGCGCCGCCGGATACAAGGACGAGAAATATACCGAGGATCAGAGGAAGTTTGATTTTATGAAAAGACACGTGGAAGTAGATTGACTAATTTTAGATTGGCAAGTGTAGCGCAAGTGATGCAAGAATTTTTCAGCATATCAGTGCGCCGGTAATTCACTACTGACAGAAACTGACACAGCCAACTACGACAATGACTTCGCTGCAAAACAAAAGGGAATGATTTGCCCTTCACACCAACTTCTTGATAAAGGACACACCATGCCACATCCCAATTTCATCATTCTATATGTCGACAATACTGCTGCCAGCGAACAGTTTTACAGCACTATATTAGGCATGAAAGCGGTAGAGTCATCGCCAACATTCGCCATGTTTGCACTCGACTCTGGTGTCATGCTGGGACTATGGTCAAAGCACACCACAATACCAGCACCGTCACATCAGCAGATGGGAGGCACTTGCGAAATTGCATTTGCACTGGGCAGTAAGGCCATCGTCGATCAGACCTATCACGACTGGAAAGAGCGACACCTGGCGATCGTACAAGAACCCGTTGAGCTGGATTTTGGCTATACCTTTGTTGCAATAGATCTGGATGGCCACCGCCTGCGGGTGTTTGCGCCAGGCAATTAGAATTTTGTAGGACTCAATAAAAATGCGCATTAGCAGCCAACATTGACTGCTAATGCGCATCATATTTACCCAATATTTTTAGATTTTTTCTCTTTTACCTGATGCTGAAATCGATGAAGATTTTTAAAGATATCTTAAAAATGCTTTTACACGCACGCAGAATCTAGCGGATAAAACGAGTTGAGTAAAAAATTTTTAACGTTTACTAAATACTAAATCCCAAACACCATGACCAAGCTTCAGGCCACGGTTTTCAAATTTCGTGACAGGCCGATAGTCGGGTCGCGGTGCATAAGCATCCGCAGTATTTTGCAAGCTTGGCTCCGCGCTCAGCACGTCGAGCATCTGTACCGCATATTCTTCCCAATCGGTTGCACAGTGGAGGTAACCACCGGGTGCAATACGCGAAGCGAGCAAAGCAACCAGCGGGCCTTGAATCAGGCGGCGTTTGTTGTGACGTGCTTTGTGCCATGGGTCGGGAAAGAAGACGTGTACGCCTGCAAGTGAATTGGGCGCAATCATGTTTGTGAGAACTTCAAACGCGTCATGCTGAATAATGCGTTGATTTTTTAATCCTGATTCATCCGTCAATTTCAGCAAACTACCTACACCGGGCGTGTGTACTTCAACACCGATGAAGTTTTTTTCCGGCATGCTGGCAGAAATTTTAGCGCTGGTTTCGCCCATGCCAAATCCGATCTCAAACACCGTAGGTGCACGACGACCAAATACAGCATCGATATCTAATACGGCCTTTTGATATGGCAACATCAATTGCGGGCCAAGCGTCTCGATTGCTCGCGCCTGCGCATCCGACAAACGACCGGCACGTGTCACAAAGCTACGAATACGATGCTCAGTTGGGTCGTAGAAAAGTGGCTTAGATGCGCCGTCGGAGGGTTTGGAATCGGACATACGTGTGAGCTTTAAGAAAGATGAGGATCCATTTGTCCGGATCGGCTCATGAGAATTGGATTAACTGATTGAATTGACTTGCGACGCTTAGTTAACGTTAAGCGTAAGTCAGAGTAAAGGCGTATTTTACGCGGTTTTAACTCCACTGAGCAAACTTGGGACGACTCTGTAGCAAGCGCCAGTATGAGTAAAGATCCGTAAAACAAATGGGGTAATCATCACTGATTACCCCATTTTTACCGCGAATTCACTTCTGATTTATTCAGGCTAAGCCTGACATCAATTAGAACTGGTGACGTACACCAAATGTGAGTTCTTTTACGTCTGCGCCGTTCACGGATGCCAAAGTCTTGGAATTAGCATCTTGTGTCAAGCGAGCGTAAGCAGCATACAAATCAGTACGCTTAGACAATGCATATTGGTAACCCAATGCGAATTGTTTAGCATCGCCAACTGTATCCAACGTAGTTGTGTTGATACGTGTGGAATCTTTCACTTTTGTGAATGTAGCGATTACTTTGCTGGAAGCATCAACTGGGACTGTCGCGCCAACTGTGAATACTTTTTTGTCTAAAGCAGTAACGCCTTTGTCATCTTCAACTTTTTGATAGATCACAACTGGCTTAACGAAACCGAAGTCATAAGTTGCAGCAACTGTGTTTGCTTTCTTGCCTACGATAGGACCACCAACAACTGCTTGTTGATTGTCTTTAGTGTAGGAATAGCCAACATCCAGGCCACTTGCGTTGTAACGCAGGTTCAAGCCCAAAGAACGGCCAGCAGATGTATCGCCAGCAACTTCACCCATACCGTAACCAACCAGAGCGGAGAAACCGTTCAGGTTACCTGGTGTGGAGTACAAAACTGCATTAGTGATACGGCCATTGGATGCACCAGCTGTGTTTGCTGTGTCGCCACCAACGAAGTACAAAGTGTTGTTGGACAGACCGCTACCGTTGTTGATGTAGCCAGATGCGTATGGATCGAAGTTGTCGAAGAATTTGAAAGTTGGAGTCTTGTCGCGGCCCAGATCAACAGAACCGAAATCGCCAGACAGACCAACCAAAGAGCGGCGACCAAACGCCTTGCTACCTTGACCAGATGTGCCATCATCAACGTTCAGGCCCATTTCCAACACGAAGTTTGCTTTCAAACCGCCGCCCAGATCTTCAGTACCTTTGAAGCCCAGACGTGAACCACTTTCCTGACCACTTTGCAGTCTGGAAACTTTACCAGCAGCAGCGCCAGTGTCCAGGCTTTGGAAGCCAGCGTCAACGATACCGTAAACGGTTACAGAAGATTGCGCGAATGCTGCGCCGGAGAAAGCACCGATTAGAGCCAGTGCGAGTAATGATTTTTTCATAGGGTAATATCCAGAAAATTATAAGTTTAGTCTTTGCTGCAACACAACAAATTCAGCGAGCAAAAACAAATTTGCAGGTCTTTTACAGCCTTGAGCACTCTAGGTGACTCAATGACAGAAGCCACGATACCTGCGGAAAATGACAACTTGATGAAATTGGTACTTGCTCACAAATAAGACTGTACCTAGCGTTGCTTAAAAAATACACGAAGTATTTTTAATAACGGTATGCACATTTCTTAGATGCGCCAATTTCAATTTGGTTCGCATTATATGCAGATTTTCAAAATGCTGCAGAGCATCAATAATGTAAGGTGTCAAAAGCTTATTTCAAGTCAAGGAAAGCAAATATTTTTGGCCTAATTGTAAAAAACTGTATCAGCGAAAGACATTTGCATTTCGTTCCGTGAAATAGCTCTTTTAATATTGCATTTAATAGCGAATTCATAACCGGATTCGCTGCCAGATTGAGTGTTGTTCCAGCTATCCGGCTATCCAACGGTTTCCCAGGCATTTTGTTTTTGATTCGTCATGGCACGCCAGTAATGGCGGCCTGTGTACCACAAGACCATGCCAATGACGGCAAATGCCAGCTGGCCCAGCGCCAGCGTCAAAGCAGAGTGATCCAATGCAGGAGCAACCACGCCAGCAACCACGGCGCCTAGCATGGTCACCGATGCCGACTGGCAAGACGCGACAATCCCGCGAATTGTCGGAAACAGATCGAGCACCAGCAAGGTTGCACCGGGAGCTACCAGCGACATGCCGAAGCAATAAAAAAATAGAGGCAAAACCGACCATGGCAACATCGGCGGCCAGATAGCGTGATACGCCACATTGAATAAGGCAGCGCCAACCAAAAAGCTGAATCCGATATTGACCTGTTTCCAGACCGATAATTTGCCTGCCAGCCGGTTTGCTGCCAGAGCACCTAGAAAAATTCCGCCCACAGACGGCACAAACTGCCAGCCAAACTGATCTGCACCAAGATGCAAGTGCTGGGTAATAAAAGCCGGTGCCGACGATACGTACAAAAACAAACCGGCAAAATTAAAAGCAATCGTGCCTGCTTTCAAGTGGAACAACGGTGACTTAAATACCTTTTTATAGCTATCCCATAAAAACTCTGCACTGAATGGCTGGCGCTTGTCTAATGGCAAGGACTCGGGCAAACGCTTGTAGCAAGCCCAAAACAACACCAAGGTGTACACAAACAGAAGTAAAAATATGCTGCGCCAGCTGAGATAACTCACAACCCAACCACCCAAAATCGGAGCAATCGCAGGCGCAATCGAAAAAATCATCGTGACCAGCGACAGCAGCCGCTCGGCCGCCGCTCCCGCATACAGGTCGCGAATAATCGCCCGGCCAACCACTACACCAGCACCGGCAGATACTCCCTGCAAAATACGAAATCCCCACAAATAATGAATGCTATGTACCGACGCACAGCCAAAGGACGCAACAGCAAAGATCGCAAGAGATACCAAAATCACATTGCGACGACCAAAGGCGTCGGACAAAGCGCCATGCCACAAGGTCATCACCGCGAATGACAGCATGTACGCAGTCAAGGTCTGCTGTACCTCGATCGCACTCGCCTGCAAGCTCGCCTGTATCGCTGGGAAAGCTGGTAGATAAGTATCAATCGAGAAGGGGCCCAACATAGCCAGCGCCGCTAATAAGGTAGCCAGGGCGCCCGTGCTGGCTACTTGCATAGGTGATGGCGAGGAGGGTGGAACAAATGGCTCGGGTTGCGTGGTCGACATAATTTCACTTATTAAAACAGGAGTATCGCCGTATCACATACACGGCGATTTACAACATGGTGCAAATACAGCGCCCGGACAGTGCCCAGTACAGCAAGTGACGGGGCATTTGATACCGGCGCTATAGTTGCGAATTGGCTCATAACTAGACATCACTGTGATGCCGCAAACACGACATTACCACTCTCACACTTATGAGCTCACGCTTATCAGTTCACACATCAGTTCACACTTAAGCCAGATGCCCGGATGTGAACGATACAAACAATCGGACTATGAGTCGTTTAAACGCAGCGTTCAAAATCAACGTTGCAAATCAACACTAAAAAAAATACAAAGAGCTGCTTAAATTCCACCCATGCATAAGTATTTCATTTCGAGATACTCATCCATCCCGTAGACAGAACCCTCGCGTCCCAAGCCCGATTGCTTGACCCCGCCGAAGGGCGCTACTTCGTTTGAAATCAGGCCGGTATTGATACCGACCATACCGTATTCCAATTGCTCGGCAACGCGCCAGACACGGCCAATGTCACGCGAGTAAAAGTATGACGCCAGGCCAAAATCAGTATTGTTCGCAGCAGCGACCACTTCAGCCTCAGACTTAAACTTGACGACTGCGGCAACCGGGCCAAAAGTCTCTTCACTCATAATCTGCATCGACTCTGTGACATTCGATAACACCGTAGGTTCATAAAAAAGTGAACCGGCTGCATGTTTTTTTCCACCTGCCAGCACAGTCGCCCCCTTAGACAAGGCGTCGGCGACATGTTCTTCTACTTTTGCCACGGCCTGTTCATCGATCATCGGCCCCTGATTGACGCCTGCATCAAGCCCGTTACCAACCTGGATTTTTTTGGCGCCGGCAGCGAGTTTTTCGACAAAAGCGTCGTAAATCGATTCATGTGCATAAAACCGGTTCGTACAGACGCAGGTCTGACCGGCGTTACGGAATTTTGATAAGAGTGCGCCCTCCACCGCGGCGTCGAGGTCTGCATCATCAAATACGATGAAAGGTGCATGACCGCCTAATTCCAGCGCGAGTTTTTTCACGGTAGAAGCACACTGCCGCATCAGGATACGGCCAACCGGCGTCGATCCTGTGAATGACAAATGACGGACCACCGGGCTATCACACAAGACTTTGCCGACCTCAATAGAACGCTCTGAATCTGCCGTAATTACGTTGATCACACCAGGAGGTATGCCTGCGCGATGCGCCAGCTCTGCCATTGCTAGTGCCGACAAAGGTGTTTGCTCTGCGGGTTTGATCACGATGCTGCAACCGGCGGCCATCGCTGGCGCTACCTTGCGCGTGATCATCGCAATCGGAAAATTCCACGGTGTGATCGACGCGCAGACACCAATCGGCTGCTTCAACACAACCATACGTTTATCCGTCCAGGTCGAGGACATGACATCGCCGGAAACACGCTTGGCTTCCTCTGCAAACCATTCAATAAAACTGGCACCATAGATCACCTCACCTTTTGCTTCTGCGAGTGGTTTACCCTGCTCTACCGTCATCAGGATTGCCAGATCATCTGCATTGGCTACCATCAGATCAAACCATTTGCGCATGATCGCGGCACGCTCTTTACCAGTCTTCGCTGCCCACAACGGAAAGGCCGTTTGTGCCGCCTCAATCGCAGCCTGAGCCTGCTCAGCACCAAAATTCGGCACAGTTCCGATTAACGCAGAAGTCGCAGGATTGGTGACGTAAAATGTCTCGGAAGTACCAACCCAAGTGCCATTAATATAGGCTTGGTTGCGTAACAAACTGGGATCTTTTAAATTGAGGGAAGTAACTTGGGACATGAATTAATCTCCGGAATAGTTGCTGTATGTGCTCTGCGTTCTGTCTATAAGATGAATTCTATGGATGCTGTGAACGCTGCATGGTTTGATGAACTGGCGATCAGCATAAAGCAAAACGGGCGAATCTGCTGTGCAGCTTCCGCCCGTTTGATAAGGAGTTAAGACAAGTTTTTAGGCTTGGCTTCCTCGCGGCGATTAAAGCCCGCGACCATATCGAAACGGAATAAACGACACTCCAGTGCGCCATTAAAGAATGGTGTTTTACGCGACTCTTTCAGGCGCAACATCTTAGGCAAACCCAGATCGGCGGTAAATAGAAAAACGCTCCAGCCAGCAAAGCGCTGTTTCAGCGTCGAGCTAAACGCGCTGAAAAAATCTCTCGCCATATCATCTGGTTCGACCGTGCTGTCACCACGCACACCAATACGTTCACCATACGGCGGATTGGTCAGCAGGACGCCTGGGGTGTCTGTCGGTGCTTTGATTTCCTGCGCTTCAATCTGCTTGAGCGGCACGTCAAAACGGATACCGGCCTTATTCAGATTATTGCGAGTCATCACGATCATATCGCCTGAAATATCGCTGCCAAAAATCGTTGGTTCAGCAGGCAAAGGATGCGGTTTCGCCTTGGCTTTGGTTGCCAGCCACTCTTCTTCTTGAAAGCCCGCAAATTTTTCAAATGCGAATTCACGGCGTAAACCCGGCGGGATACCTGCCAGCATCTGTGCCGCTTCGATCAGGATCGTTCCCGAACCGCACATAGGGTCAAGCAAAGGCATACCTGGCTTCCATCCCGTGGTACGCAGCAAACCTGCCGCCAGATTTTCGCGCAACGGCGCATCACCTGTTTCCATGCGCCAGCCACGCTTGAACAAAGGTTCACCTGAGGTATCAAGATAAATCGTGAAATTGCGCGCATCCAGAAAACCGACGATACGCATATCCGGATTTTTGGTATCTACCGATGGACGCTGGGTGAACTGATCACGGAAGCGATCGCAAATCGCATCCTTAATTTTCAGCGTCGTAAATTCCAGACTCTTCAACGGCGACTTCACCGCAGTCACGTCAACCCGTATGGTGTGGTGATAACCGAACCAGTCTTCCCATGGCTGTGCCAGGGTCAGGTCATAAATATCGTTTTCATTTAGATACCCGGCATGTGCCATCCGCAGCAAAACACGGGATGCGATACGGGAATGCAGATTGATGCTGTAGGCATCGCGCAATTCGCCAGAACAATGCACACCGCCTGGCACCTGTGTATGTACATGCAGTGTTTGATCAAACTGAGCAATCTCATTCAGCTCTTCAGCGAGAGCGACTTCCAGGCCGCGAGGGCAAGGGCAAAAATACGAGTAACGTGTCATGGGGAACCTTTTATCCAAATTAATTTTTAAAGACCAAGCTCTTGCTTAGCCGGTGTTGAACATCAAACGCTACGTTTTAACTTCAGAATATCAGGACGTAAACAAAACCTTAAAACCTCTTACTGCAATACGTTCGGGAATGGATTTTTGAATGATCCAAAAACGGAACACGCTTTATTGGCAGGCCTTCCAGCACGAAATCCCTCCACAAGCCGCATCCAGCCTGCGGGTGGCATTACGAAATTTCCAACTGTCCCTTACTCAAAACCCTTATTCCTGAAACACCCGCTCTAAAAAATCCAGTCTGTCCTGTCCCCAATAGCTCTCGCCATTGAAGACAAACCAGGGTACGCCGAACACATTATTGGCAATCGCCTCGTTCGTAAAACGTTCGTATTCGGCTGATACACTGCTGGTTTCCGACGATTTGATCAAGGCCTTACCATCGAGATCACAATCAAGCGCGATACCAGCCAGTGTGTCGGTATCGGCAATATTTTTTTGCTCCGCCCAAACCCCGCGCATGATGGCGCCGGTTAACTGCAATGCAGTCTCGGTGCCGTGCGCCAGCTGCGCGGCGATAATCAGATGCGCAGCAGAATCAGCAGCGACAGGAAAAAAAGTCGGCTGCAAATTCATCGGCAACTCCAGATGCGTGCTCCAGCGCTGCATCTCGACCAAGCGATATGCCTGCCTTTGCGGCGCACGTTTAGCCAAAGGCAGGCCGCCCGAAATCGGAAATACTTTGCCTAAATCGATCGGCTTCAGATCAATGCGGATGGCGTGTTTTTTCGCCAGATCGACGAAACGCTGGTGACCCAAATATGCCCATGGGGATTGCGGAGCAAAATAGTATTCACAGACTCTGTTCATCGTGATTCCCTTAAGGATTAAAACGGTTTGACTACGACGAGAATAACGACGGCGAGCAATAACACAACGGGCACTTCATTGAACCAGCGAAACCAGGTATGCGTACGTTTGTTTTTGGCTTGTTCAAATTTTTTCAGGATACTGCCGCACGCATGGTGATAACCGATAAGCAAAACAACAATGAAGAGCTTTGCATGCATCCAGCCGTTGCCGGGACCACGCCCGATGCCCGTCGCAAGCCAGTACCACAGCCCGAAGCCAATCGCAGGAACTGCCAAAATCGTCATGAAGCGATATAACTTGCGCGCCATCAGCAACAGGCGTTCTGTCGTGACTACTTCGCTTTCCATCGCAAGATTGACAAAAATACGCGGCAAATAAAACAGTCCCGCAAACCACGACGTCACAAACACAATGTGTAGCGCTTTAATCCAGAGCATGCATTTCTCCTGAAATTCATATATTCATATTGAAGGCGGATACGACACTATTCCGCCACAACGCCGGGATGGCGAATGCTTATTGGCGAACTTCGCCATTCCCAAATACCACGTACTTGAGCGACGTCAGTCCGTCTAAACCGACTGGTCCGCGCGCATGTAATTTGTCGTTCGAGATACCGATTTCGGCACCAAGACCGTATTCAAAGCCATCGGCAAATCGCGTCGACGCATTGACCATCACCGATGCAGAATCGACTTCGCGCAAGAAGCGCATGGCACGTGTGTAGTCTTCGGTGATGATGGACTCAGTATGTTGCGATGAATAATGATTGATATGTTCAATCGCTTCATCCATGTCCGCCACCACTTTGACGGCCAAAATCGCTGCCAGATATTCGGTGCTCCAATCGTCTTCGTTCGCACTAGCTAAATGAGGATAACCCGCCAGTAATTGCATCGCTTCCGGATCGCATCTCAACTCGACTTGTTTGCCCGCATACAGTGTTGCCAGCTCCGGCAATACTTGTGCCGCAATCCCACGTGCGACCAGCAGGGTTTCCATGGTGTTGCAGGTGCCGTAGCGATGACATTTTGCATTGAAGGCGACATCCAGCGCTTTTTTACTATCGGCTTTGTCATCGATATACACGTGACAGATGCCATCCAGATGTTTGATCATCGGCACTTTGGATTCGCGCATCAGGCGCTCGATCAAGCCCTTGCCACCGCGCGGAACAATTACGTCGACATACTCGGGCATGGTGATCAGTTCACCGACCGCAGCCCGATCGGTGGTCTCGACGACCTGTACCGCATCCGGTGGCAAACCGGCACCGGCCAGCCCCTCTTTGACGAGTTTAGCCAGGGCCTGGTTGCAATGAATCGCTTCTGAGCCGCCGCGCAGGATGGTCGCGTTGCCGCTCTTGATACACAAACCTGCAGCATCGACAGTTACGTTCGGGCGAGCTTCGTAAATGATGCCAATCACGCCCAGCGGGACGCGCATCTGACCGACCTGGATCCCGGTCGGGCGGAATTTCATATTCGAAATTTCGCCAATCGGATCGGCGAGCCTGACAATTTGCTCCAGCCCTTCGGCCATGGTGGCGATCGCCTTGTCTGACAGAGTCAGTCTGTCCAGCATCGCGGCGTCCATGCCATTTGCACGAGCTGCCGCGAGATCGAGTTCGTTCGCTGCGCGCAAGGCCGCTGCATCGCGCCGTATCGACGCGGCAATCAATGATAAGGCGCGATTCTTGGCTGCCGTATTGGCCTTAGCCATGGCACGCGACGCTTTGCGGGCGCGTATGCCAAGGTCCTTCATGTAATCTTTGATATCCATGTGTAATTCTTTATCGATTACGGTGAAAAATTATGCAAATTAGCACATACTCCACCATGTATATTTCTAATGCCTAGTATTGCTGTGCGAATTAATGCCTGTTTTCAGACATACCCCCCCAACAATCACGTAACATAACGAAACGTACTCAACGTACGCAACATGAGCCAATCAGCCTGCGGCTTAGTCGCCCACTAGGCGCACCATGCGTCTGGCACAAAGCTGGCGACCTGCTTATCCGCGCGCGACTCTGAGACCTAGCTGCAACAGTGCGTCCCATGCATCACCAGCAAAGGCTTTAGCACGCAAACCCTTGACCATCTTATCGACTTGCGCCGCCTCTTGCAGAGCAGTCTCCAACGTGGCGAGGCTGACGCGGCGTAATGCAGGTTCCATCAATTTTTCACGAGGACCCCAGATCCGGTATTCCTTAAGCAGCATGCCCAGGGATTTACCCTGACTCATGCCGGACTTCAGCTTGAGCAGGGTACGGAGTTCTTCGGCGACCGCCCATAACACCAGTGGCAGCGCCTCGCCCTCGCCTTTCAGGCCTTCCAGCATGCGCACCAGACGAGACACATTGCCAGCTAACATCGCCTCATTGAGCTTAAAGACATCGTAACGCGCTACATTCAGCACTGCGTCGTGGATTTGTTCAAAACTCAGCTTGCCAGCGGGGTGGAGCAAGGCGAGTTTTTGGATTTCCTGATGCGCTGCTAGCAGATTCCCCTCAACCCGGTCAGCAATAAAATCCAGGCTTTGCCGATCGGCGCTTTGTCCTTGCATAGAGAGACGCAAAGAAATCCAGTTGGGCAATTGCGCCCGTTCTACCAGCGGGATGTCGATATACACCGCCGCCTGTTGCAAATTGGTGACCCAGGCCGCCTTTTGCGTAGCCCAGTCCAGCTTGGGTAGGGTAATCAGAGTCAAATTATCCGGTGATAAGTCGCTCACATATTCTTGCAATGCTGCACCGCCATCCTTGCCGGGCTTGCCCGTAGGAATACGTAAATCAACGAGTTTTTTATCGCCGAACAGGGATTGCGACTGATTCGCGGCAAGCAGAGCGCCCCATTTAAAACTGCGCTCTACTGTCAGGATTTCCCGCTCTAGAAAACCCTGGGCCTTCGCGGCTCGACGGATTTTGTCCGCTGTTTCCAATGCCAGCAAATGCTCGTCGCTCGTGATGACATACAAGGATGCCAGCGATTTGCTCAGATGAGCGTCGATTGCATCAAAGCGTAGTTGCATCTCATTGATCTCCACGGACGACGGCATCATCCTCTGCACTTCCACTCTTCTGCGCGTGAAAGAAGTCTGTAGTAAGCGCCAGGATGATCGTATGCACTTGCGTCATTAGTCGGTTTTCAGCACGGCCAGGCGGCGCATGATTTGTTGTACCAGATCGCTTTGCATGTCCCGATACAGCAGGGCCTCTTCAGCCTCTTTCGCCAAGACCTGCGACTCATTAAACGTGATATTCCGCTTCAGGCTGATATCGGTCGGTGCAAGCAGCTCTTTGCCCGCTTCATTGCGAACCCGAAAGCGGAAGGTATAGATTAAATTGTACTCACGTGCGCGGCCCTGGCTATTCAAAGACAAAATAACTTTTTCACGCGTCTCGCCCAGCACCTCCAAAATCACGTCTACATTTTTGGCTTCGCTGGCAATGACCGTTTTTCCATTCGCACGAATATTACGTTTCAGTTCGCCGCCGAGTGGCGCACTGTCTGGCAAGCCGATGTAAATACTGGAAAAAGGGAATGTCACCGGCCCGCGCAATGCAAAACCGCAAGCAGACAATGCAAGCACGGCAGAGGCCATCGCAACGCAGGCAAGCAGCTTGCGCGCTATGTGACGAAGGGAGAAAGTAGAGAATTGGGTCATCATGATCAGGCGACGATATTAATCAGCTTGCCCGGCACCACGATGATTTTCTTCGGTGTGCCTTCGACAAAACGCAGGACATTTTCATTCGCCATCGCCAGCGCTTCTATCGTCGCCTTATCTGCATCCTTGGCTACTGTGATGCTGCCACGCAACTTGCCATTGACCTGGATCATCATCTCGATTTCGGTTTGAACTAAGGCAGCCTCATCGACTTGCGGCCACGGTGTGTTCAGAATATCGGTGAAAGCGGCGGCATAGCCCAACTCTTCCCACAAGACATGCGTCAGGTGCGGGCAAGCGGGGTACAAAGCGCGCAGCAGGACGCCGAAGGCTTCGCGCAAAACGGCTGCATGGCCTGCACCTTCGAGTTTGAACGCTTCAATCGTGTTCAGCAATTTCATCGTACCGGAAACCACCGTGTTGTACTGCATCCGCTCATAGTCATAGCTGACCTGACGCAAAATAGTGTGTACTTCACGACGCAGGGTTTTACTATCTGCACTTAGTTCGCCCTGCAAATCACTAGCAACGTCAGCACGCAGCAAATCAGCATGCTTGTAGCCAAAATTATAAACACGGCGCAAGAAGCGGTGAGCGCCTTCAACGCCGGAATCATTCCATTCCAGTGTCTGCTCAGGTGGTGACGCAAACATCACGAACAGGCGCGCGGTATCGGCACCATATTGATTGATCAGCTCTTGCGGATCGAAACCATTGCTCTTGGATTTGGACATGGTGGTCATCTCGTATTCGAGCGCCGACCCATCCGATTTCAAGGTCGCGCCAGTGATCTGGCCTTGCTCATTGGTGATGACGTTGACTTCTTCTTCCCAGAAATAATTCTTGCCTGCACCTTCTGGCTTTTGGAAGAACGCGCCCTTCAAGACCATGCCTTGCGTCAGCAATTTAGAGAACGGCTCATGCGCATCAATCAGCTTCAGGTCACGCATGACCTTGGTCCAGAAGCGCGCATACAGCAAATGCAAAATCGCATGTTCGATACCGCCGATGTATTGATCCATCGGCATCCAGTATTTGCTACCTTCTGCGACCATGGCCTGATCGTTGCTCGCGTCGCAATAACGCATGAAGTACCAGGAACTATCGACGAAGGTATCCATGGTGTCGGTCTCGCGCTTGGCTGGCTTGCCGCAACTTGGGCAATCGACATGCAGGAAATCGAGACGTTTATTCAGCGGATTACCGGAGCCGTCCGGAATACAATCTTCTGGCAATACGACCGGCAAATCTTTTTCCGGTACAGGCACCGCACCACATGACTCACAATGGATAATAGGAATAGGTGTGCCCCAGTAGCGCTGACGGCTGATGCCCCAGTCACGCAAGCGCCAGGTGGTTTTCTTCTCGCCCAGTTCTTTGGCCGCCATCAGTTGGGCGACTTTGCTGACTGCCTGTTTGCAAGTCAATCCATTTAGGTCAATACCGGAATCGCCACTATTGATCGTCAAGCCGCGCTGCTTGTCGCCATACCAGTCGGCCCAGGCATCAGTCGAATAGGTTTCACCCTCGACAGCAACTACTTGTTTGATCGTCAGATTGTATTTTTTTGCGAAAAGGAAATCACGCTCATCATGGGCAGGCACGCCCATGACCGCGCCGTCACCATAGCTCATCAAGACGTAATTACCGACCCAGACCTCAACCAGCTCCCCCGTCAGCGGATGCGTGACGAACAGACCCGTTGGCTGCCCTTCTTTTTCACGTACGGCAACTTCGGCTTCAGTGGTACCGCCTTTTTTGCATTCTTCGATGAAGGCTGCCAGACCAGGATTACTCGTAGCGGCATGCATTGCCAATGGATGCTCCGGTGCCACTGCGCAGAAGGTCACGCCCATGATGGTGTCGGCACGAGTAGTGAACACGTACATCTTGCCGTCCTGAATCAAAGCACCGCTGGCATCCTTGATGTCATGTGTAAAAGCAAAACGTACGCCTTCGGATTTGCCTATCCAGTTTTCCTGCATCAGGCGCACGCGCTCTGGCCAGCCGGACAGGTAATTCGGATCTTCCGGATTGGCGACCGCAGACAGCAATTCTTCCGCGTAGTCGGTAATGTTTAGGTAGTAGCCAGGAATTTCACGCTTCTCGACCAGAGCACCGGAGCGCCAGCCGCGACCGTCGATCACTTGCTCATTAGCGAGCACGGTCTGGTCAATTGGGTCCCAGTTAACCACTTGCGTACGGCGTTCGCAAATGCCAGCTTCCAGCATTTTCAGGAACAGCCATTGATTCCATTTGTAATATTCAGGCGAGCAAGTTGCGACTTCGCGCGACCAGTCTATCGCCAGACCCATGGCTTGCATCTGGGTCTTCATGTAGGCGATATTGTCGTAAGTCCATTTGGCAGGCGGCACCTTGTTTTTGATCGCGGCGTTTTCTGCCGGCAGGCCAAAGGCATCCCAGCCCATCGGCATCAGGACGTTATAACCATTCATGCGCAATTGGCGCGCCAGCATGTCATTGATGGTGTAATTACGCACGTGGCCCATGTGCAGCTTGCCCGAAGGGTAAGGCAGCATGGAGCAAGCGTAGTACTTTCCTTTTGGGAAGCGTGGGTCGTTTTCAACCGCTTTATACGCGTCTATTTTTTTCCAATGAGTTTGTGCCGATTGCTCGACGTCGGCTGGTTTATATACTGAGCTGAATTTTTCTTGCATGGCGGGCTATATTTTCTGAATGCGAAGGAATCTTTTGAACCTTGGATTATAACTGGTTCAGAGGTGCTACTGACGGCGGGATGGCGCGCCCCGCTATTTTTTGCCAGCGCTGCGGGTTTATCTGGGCTGCGACGGAGATGTCGCGGAGGCCGGATCAGTAACAAAGCCGATTTTATCCAAGCCCTGCGCCTGCGCAGCCGCCATGACCTGCGCGATGATGTCGTAACGTGTTGCCTTATCGGCACGCAATTGCAGCTCCGGCTGCGGTTGTTTTTTTGCGGCCTCTACCAATTTAAGGTTTAAATCACGAAAATTGATCGGTACTTTGCCCCAAAACAATTGCCCCCGCGCGTCAAACGACAGACTAATGGTGTCGGGTTTATCCGGAGAGGCCGTTGATTTGGCGGCGGGCAGCTCTAACTTGATCGATTGTGTCAGCAAGGGCGCGGTAATGATGAAGATCACCAATAACACCAGCATTACATCAACCATCGGTGTGACGTTGATGTCAGCCATGGCCACCGGCGTTTTTGAAGTCAGATCATTACGACTGAATTTACCGAAGGCCATCGCGATTAGGCCTTAGTCAGGTGCGCATGCAAGTCATAGGCAAACGCATCCAGCTCTGCCTGACAAATCCGGTTTAAGCGGTTAAACGCGTTATACGCCAGCACCGCTGGAATCGCCACCAGCAAACCCAGTGCCGTCATGATCAGCGCCTCGCCTACCGGACCGGCGACCTGGGCAATCTGCACGCTGCCTGCGCCTGCAACGGTAGTCAGTGCATGATAGATACCCCAGACCGTTCCTAGCAAACCGACAAACGGGGCTGTTGCACCGATTGAGGCGAGCACGCTTAAACCTGCTTCCAATCTGACAGTTGCAATGTTTAGCTGTTGTCGCAGTACCCTCGTCAGTACGTCATCAAGACTGGCTCTGGCATTCAGGTTAACGTTTAAGTTTTCAGGTGCTGTCGCTTCTATCGACGCTCTAGCGAGAGGTGCATAAATTCCTTCAAGATCAGCCTGACTCAACAATGCCAGCGCATCGGCAAAACCAGGCGCTTTCCAGAAATTGGACAATGCCGCCGCAGCGCGGCGGATGCGCCAGAACGACCAGGACTTGTATAACAAAATGAACCAGCTGAACAAAGACATCGCCAGCAATACATAGGCAATGAGGTGACTGAATTCATCCACTTGCGCCCAGTAATGGGAAATCGTCGGATTCATAGGGTTCTGCTTGTATCTCAGCTAAAAGAGGGATGAGGGTGTAACTAGCGAACAAACATATGGCTAAGTACGATGACCGAATGCTATGACTAAGTTCGACAGATAAAGACAAGAGGCAAAACATGCATGATGAGCTGTCAGGGGCTACTGCCAACTTTTTCAGCAAAACGCACCCGCACGCACCGGCAACAAAATAAACGCCGCCAGTGCGATTTGCCTATGTCGCCTAATTCAGTCCGAGCACGTCGTACATATCGTATAAACCTGTCTGCTTGTCTGCCAGAAAGCGTGCTGCGCGCAAGCTACCATGAGCATAATTAATACGGCTTGACGATTTGTGACTAATTTCTACCCGCTCACCGATGCCAGCAAACATCACCGTATGGTCGCCAACAATATCACCACCACGAATCGTCGCAAAACCGATCGAGGATGGATCGCGCTCACCGGTCACACCCTCACGGGCGAATACGCCGACCTCGTTCAGATCACGACCCAGCGTATCAGCGATGACTTCACCCATTTTCAGTGCGGTACCGGATGGTGCATCGACCTTATGGCGGTGATGCGCCTCGATGATTTCGATGTCATAGCCCTGAGCAAAACTTTTTGCTGCCATTTCCAGCAATTTCAAGGTCACATTGACGCCGACACTCATGTTCGGTGCAAACACAATAGCTGTTTTTTGAGCTGCCGCAGCGATTGCGGCTTTGCCTTCTTCATCAAAACCTGTCGTGCCAATGATCATCTTGATGCCATTTTCGGCACAATAGGCAAGATGAGTCAGCGTGCCTTCAGGACGGGTAAAGTCGATCAAAAAATCGGCATCAGCCAGGCCCCTGGATAAATCAGATTCGATCAAAACACCGGCTGGCTTACCCATACTCGCAGCGGCATCCGTACCGATCGCAGGCGATGCTGCAACATCAATCGCACCAACCAATACGGTGTCGTCGGCGGCAGCGATCGCTTCTATCAACATTTTACCCATGCGGCCAGAAGCACCGGCCACCGCAATTTTCAATGCACTCATGCTGGTTATCCTGATTATTTTTTCTTATCTTTATCCGTTGTCAGGATAGAGGATTCCGCTCTGACGCCAATAGCCGAGGTCGTAATGTGGGCGAGGTAGTCTTTTTCTGTCGGCAGATTACCGCCTTCAAAACGCTGCACCGTATTATTCTTAAAAAACACGGCAACTCGGCTGGTAATCAAATCCCCGTTTGGCTTTTGCAGACGGAAAGGATAATCCCAGCGATCTTCATGGAACATATCTGTCAATAAGGCCGTGCCCAGCAAAAAGCGCACTTGCTCACGGGTCATACCCTCTTTGAGTTGCGACATCATTTCTTGAGAGACAAAATTACCTTGCTGAATGGTGATGCGGTACGGCGAGATATAGCCAAGGAATTTAGAAACACCGGTACGGCCAACAATCTGCGCATCGGTCGATGCTGCAGCGGACGCTCCAGTCGCCGCCGCATCCTTTGTCGCGGTGAGTTTTGTCGCAGCAGGTGCCTCAACCATAGGATTAAACAAGGCACAACCAGACAAACTCAAGGCAAAAGCCATCGCCGTCAATCGTAATGGCATGCCTTTGGATGCTTCAGGGAACAACAATCGCATAGTGTTAACCTCAATGTGTGTGCAACAGTGTACAGTTTGCAAATTATTCACGGCTAGGCCGTTGCTTAGCTCAATTTAGCTAGATATTTAAGCTCGAAGAAATCGCCGACAAATCTGGTGGTGATTTACTTTGAGTTAAGCTTTAAACCCTATATCATAAAGCAGATAGATCTTTTTTTACTGAAAACATGACGAATTCCACTACTGACCTCAAATCCAGCGGCCTCAAGGCGACTTTGCCAAGATTGAAAATTCTGGAAATTTTCCAAAACAGTTCGATTCGTCATCTGACAGCAGAAGACGTCTATAAAATCCTGCTCAACGAAAATATGGACGTCGGACTGGCAACGGTGTATCGCGTTCTGACTCAGTTTGAACAAGCCGGCTTGCTACATCGCAATCATTTTGAAACTGGCAAAGCAATTTTTGAGCTGAACGAAGGTACGCACCATGACCATCTGGTCTGCTTAGACTGCGGTCTGGTAGAAGAGTTCTTTGATGACCAAATTGAAAAACGCCAGCAAGCGGTCGCCCAGGAGCGTGGCTTTACTATTGCAGAGCATGCTCTGGCGCTTTATGGAAACTGCACAAAAGTAAATTGCGAACACAAAGCGCGCAAAGCATAAGACGCTTGATTTGGTTTGATTTAGCTTAACTTGGCGCAGGAATGATTAAGACAGCTTCAGCAAAAAAATAACCTAAAAGACTGTCAAGCCGCCGGAAGCAATGCGGCGGCTTTTACTTATTTACTTAAATTCAAACTTCAATTATTTACCTAACTTTACAACCACATTGGCGACGGTGTCCAGCACACGCTGTGCATTAAACGGTTTCACAATGAAGCCATGGATGCCTGCCTTAACCGCCTCACTTACCGTATCTTGGTCCTTATTTGCGGTGACCATCAGCACCTTCACATCTGGCAACGCCTCTTTAATCTTTGGCAAAATTTCCAGTCCGCTGATTTTAGGCATCACCACATCAAGCAAAATAATTTTTGGCTTTAACTTGACCGCCATCTCCAAACCAGTGCTGCCGTCAGCCGCCTCACCGATCACGTTATAAGCCTCGCTGCGCAGGATGACACGTAACACTTCACGCGTCGCTTCGTTGTCATCAACGATCAAAATAGAGATGTCTTTGTTATGCATACGTATCTTCACTGACTGAATGTCTGATCACAATCACGCTGCCATCGTCACGACAAGTTAATTGTTCACAGAACCTAAGGCATTAGAAAGTAATTTCGCCGTAATATCTACAATCGGTATGACACGCTCATACGCCATGCGTGTCGGACCGATTACACCCAGAGTACCTACAATTTTACCGTTCACGCCATAGGGCGCGGTGACAATACTCATTTCATCCATCGGCACCAACTGCGATTCGCCGCCGATAAAAATCTGCACGCCAGTTGCCTTACTCGATACATCCAGCAACTGCATCAGGCCAGTTTTTTGTTCAAACATATCAAACAGCTTACGCAAGGAAGTCATGTTATTCGACAGATCTTGCACATTCAGCAAATTGCGTTCACCCGAGATCACGACTTCATCAGACTGGTCCGACATCGCATCGCTACCCGCCTCGACAGCCGCCTGCATCAGGCGCGTCATATCGTTTTGCAACTGACGTAATTCGCTGTTGATACGCAACCGGGCATCTTCAAAACTCAGGCCGCCAAAATTCTGATTCAGATAGTTTGCTGCCTGCACCAGTTGCGAGGCATTGTAGTCAACATCGGTCAGCAACAAGCGATTATGTACCTCGCCGTTCGGCGCAACCACAACCAGCAAAATCCTTTTTTCAGACAAGCGCAAAAACTCCACTTGCTGAAAAGTAGATTCATGTCGCGGCGTCATCACAACTCCGGCAAAGTGCGACAGCGAGGATAAAACCTGGGCAGCATTCGAAATGATTTTTTGCGGTGAATTGGCAAATACATTCGCCTGCATCCGGGATTCCAGCGCGGTACCATCAATTTCTTGCACCGTCAGCAGCTTATCGACAAAAACACGGTAACCCCGCGGTGTAGGAATACGTCCTGCCGAGGTATGCGGGCTCGCGACGAAACCCATTTCTTCGAGATCTGCCATCACATTACGGATGGTCGCTGGTGATAACTCTAGTCCGGAAATTTTTGACAAAGCACGTGAACCTACCGGCTGACCATCAGCAATGTAGCGTTCTACCAAGGCTTTCAATAATGTTTGAGCACGAATATCAAGTTGCATAAAGATATTCTATGTCACTGTGAGATGAATCACATAAAAATCTATTGTGAAAAATTGATGCGGTAAAAGATTCACGAAACGCCGAGAGTAAAAAAACCGTTTACTTTGATATTTCAATTAATATAGAATTATTAAATTAAAAGGATGCGTATGGAAACCAAACAAGCCGTTGCCGCACTTGCCGCAATCGCACAAGACTCCAGACTCGCTATTTTTCGCCTCCTGGTGCAAAGTGGCCCTGATGGCCTGATCGCCAGCAAGATTAGCGAGAATCTGGGGATCGCGCCGTCGTCACTCACTTTTCACTTAAAAGAGCTGACTCACGCGAATATGATCAGCGTCACTCAGGATGGCCGCTTCATGATCTATGTAGCGAATTTCACCACAATGGATGCCTTGTTGGGTTTTTTGACCGAAAACTGCTGCGGCGGCAATCCCTGCTCAAGCACCTCAGCTTGCACAGCCGCCGCTGATACGGAAGCGACAGCATGAGCATGAATTTACCGAATTTATCCAAACGGCTGGTTGCCGAAGGACTGGGAACAGCATTTTTACTTGCAGTCGTAGTCGGCTCTGGCACCATGGCAGAGCGACTCGCCGGTGGCAATATGGCACTGGCTTTACTAGCCAATGCCATAGCGACCGGTGCCGGACTGGTCGCGCTTATCCTGATGTTTGGAGGCATATCCGGTGCGCACTTTAATCCTGTTGTGAGCTTATCGGAAGCCTGGCAAAAAAACCTGCCTTGGTCGTACGTAACGCCCTATATTGTCGCGCAGGTAATCGGTGCATTTGCTGGCGTTGCAGCCGCGCATGGCATGTTTGAGGAGCCAGTTTTTTTTGCATCAGAGCATGTTCGCACCGGCATCGCACAGTGGTGGAGTGAATTTATCGCTACCTTTGGCCTGATCGGCGTCATTATTGGCTGCTCACGCAATCGCCCCGATCTCACGCCATTTGCTGTTGCCGCCTACATCACAGCAGCCTATTGGTTCACATCATCCACCTCTTTCGCCAATCCTGCCGTGACGCTCGCACGCGCTGCTAGCAACACGTTTGCCGGGATTCGCCCGGTAGACATCAGCGGATTTATCCTTGCGCAAATAGCAGGTGCAGCGGCGGCCACCTTATTGTTTGGCTGGCTGTATCCATCCGCCAATCAAGATGCCATACGAATTCAATAGCAGCCAATTATTTAAATTCACAAAGAACTTTCGACAACTATGACCACCACGATTTATCACAATCCAAAGTGCGGGACATCACGCAACACCTTAGCTCTGATTCGCAATACCGGCGAAGAACCTGTCGTCATTGAATATCTGCAACATCCACCTAGCCGGGAAAAACTGTCAGAGCTCATTAGCGGCATGAATCTGACGCCACGTGAGCTATTGCGCAAAAAAGGGACTCCCTATGAAGAGCTGCGACTCGATGACAGAAAATGGTCTGATGATGAGCTGATCGACTTCATGATCAGCCATCCGATATTGATCAATCGCCCCATCGTCGTCACCCCTGCCGGAGCCAGACTGTGCCGTCCATCCGAACTGGTTCTAGATATTTTATCCGCACCGCAGCGTGGCGAATTTATAAAAGAGGATGGGGAAAAAGTGATTGATCAGGATGGGCGTCGTGTCTGAGTTTTTTTGCCGACTTATTTAGCTTGAAGCTCTATGTTTGCACAAGCAGATTTGTACAGATTCAAAAAGGCAAGCTCGTTCATCTAACGATTTTCAGTTTTAGTTATTGAGAAAAATAAACAGAACCTAACAAGCTTTGGAGAAAATCAATTATTGAAGTGATCTATCGGCAGTCCCAAAAAATCAATTTAACAGAGTGACGTTCGATCCACACCAATTTATCATTCATAAATTCCACTAATCATAACTGGCAAAGTTTTAGCAATAATTTCACCTACTTCTGAAACCATCGGAAATTTATATGTAATTTTAATTTTACCTTTAAGAAACAAACTGTTTTCTGTTGGGATTTCTGTCAATATACCTTCGGAATTTTTATAAAAAATCATTGGAGATGTTGTATTTTTTTGAAAAAAAACTCAACTCCTGAACATTTTTTACCTGAAAACTGTAGTCTGTATTTAACACTTCCATTTCTTAAAACAGATAATAGTTGGTCGCATGCTGTACGTAAATCAGTAAGTGGATATTTGCCATCTTGGTTTAGTACAATTGATCCTGTATTTTGGAACTGATAAGTTCCAGCTTTTCTGTTTATTCTAAATTCAGCGTCCTCATCATAAGCTTGTTTAAGCTTTGGGATGATCGCATTTAGTCCATCATCTAATGGCAATACTAAATGCGTTTGATCACCGACTAGTCCCAATCGAAGATTCTCAGTAGACTCATTAGAATCGATAGGCCAAAGCTCAAAAGGTAGACGGACAAATTGCTTAGGCTTAGCGTAAGCTTCCAGCCACTCAAGAGAACTATACGCCTTTCGATACGACATCCACTGGGGATCCCTAGTGGATGCAACGATAACTGATTGAGGTGGCGCTTCACGAGTTTGTGCATTAACAACATATGGCGATGCTAGCGATGATGCAATCACCAAAAACAGAGAAAGAATCTGAGATTTCGACATTCTGACGTTCATACAGAAGATTTTTTATCAAGCGTGAATCGTTATTCGTAAATACCTGCAATCATCACTATCAGACTTTCAGCTATGACTTCACGTACGACTGAGTCCTTGGGAAACTTGTAGTTCACGATTCTAAGACCCGTTTTTGTGAAGGAATTTGCAACACATACTAGCTGAGTCAGTTGCCCATTTGCATCTTTAAAATACAAAATTGGCGAATCAATTTTTTTGTATATAGAAATACGCACCGATGATGAAAAAACGATAGGCCTAGAAAGAAACGCTATCGTGTGAGGCGGTGTGCATGGCGCACTACGGAGGTACGCACGCACGCTACGCTTTCTTGGTTTTTTTGCAAATATTATCTATTAAAGCTTTCAAAAATTCCCAATAGAAAATTTGCGCATGTATGAACGGCACAAGTAACAAAAAAGGCTTTTTGATTGGACTTTTTGTCAAACGATAAATACACGAATGCTAAATAAGCCCCGCCAACTAGTCCACTTGTTAAAGCATGATATCGGCCATATGAGAAATGGGCTAATGTGAAGCAAAGTACTGACAAAAAAAACTGCCCGCTTATTGAAAAATTTAGTTTTTTTGCAATCCAAATGGGGCAGATTGGAGAAAGAAAGTTTCAAATATCGGTGCGATCAGAATTGCTATAACCAATATAAAAAACCAAGGCAGATTTTGATATTTTTGTGTATTTTCCAGTTCTGGAAGAAAAAATAGCAATCTTGAACTGATCAACAAGGAGGCTATTACTAGCTCTAAAGAGATAAGGCAAATAAACTGAAAAGTTTCTTTTTTTTGATAATTTTTAAAATGGCGATTAAAAAAATATGGTGTATTCATGAACAAATTCTTCTACTCTCTTTCCTACTCTCTTTAACTGGAATACCTTAATAAAATAATAACAAAAAAGAGATGCTCCAATTAAAACGGCTTAGTCATTCTTTTTACAGTAATTCAGATAGTGATTGCGTTGGATTTTAAAGGGTTAAAAGCGCAATTCAGTAACCAGACAACCAATATGTTTGTGCAGATGATTACGATGACGCCGATTATTTACCCCGAACGCGAACCCGCCCGGTTCCAATCGGCTTCGGTATTGGCACAAAATCAGATGGTAGCGGTGATCACAGCGCTACTTGGATATACTGGCACGACCGCCATTAGCGTAGCTTGTGTGGTGCAAATCAAATAAGAAATTTTCAAAAAAATTTATACAAGAACAAAAATGAATGATCTTGTAATGATTAGGATCAGTAACATTCATAGAATTACGCGATGCTAATCATAACTAAGCGGACTGATCCCACTTTTTTATCATTGGACAATCGTTTTGGTTTAGAAATTTTCAAGAATTAAAACTGGTAGCAGCATCTTTACTCCGGGTCTGCCATGATGTGAACAATTTCGGTATTTTCAATCCTACGATGCCAATGACACAATTACTGATAATGAGGATTGGAAAATTCTCTGGAGAGACTACTCCCATCATTTTTAATGCCAAAGCAGCAAGACACGAAAAACCAAGTATCAATACCAAATGCCTAAAACTATCACGCATTTCTTTTCTCCTAATTAGCGTTGTGACTCTCAAATTTGAAAGTCACAACAAATTTAAGCATTACTGTATGTCTTAATTCATATCTTTTATTGCTGTAGCAACTGACATTGCTAGGGACGCTCCAACGAAAACAGCAACGCCAACTGGATTGGAAAGTGTCGCTGCGTAAATACAGAATGCCACAGCAGCACCCAAAGTTGCATCACTGCTTACAGCACCAGATACCTGATCCACTTCCAGCATATTCAATGCTTGCATGTAAAACTCCAAAAAATTAATAATAAAAAATGCTGCCTTTAAAGCAAGCAGCTTTTTTATAATGTTACAATTGTTAAACATTGTCAAATTAATTCTCAAAAGTAAAAGACTATTTTGCAAGATACCACTTCGCCTGCACCAGATACAGCCGTCCGCTCCAATACCGTTCGCCCATTATTCCGCCAACAAGCCATAGACCACATCAGCACTCGCCAATACGGAACCGTATTGCTGACGTCTGCCACCAGTCACCGTTGGCTAACCGCTTGGTTTGTTGGACTGATTTTT
>NZ_JBMPPN010000012.1:0-132287 GCF_049340165.1 Undibacterium sp. Xuan67W | reverse complement strand
GGCCACGTTCAGTGACTTGTTTAATCGCTTCTGCTTTGAATTCTTCAGTGAATCGACTCTTTCTCATGATGTACTTCCTTCTCAGTTTTTGACATTATTAAATGTCTACTGAATTAGGGGAAGTCCAGTTGACCGATATTGATTTGTACCGCTTCTTGCCCGTACACTGCATTGCTAATTAGAACTGAGCAAATGCCAGATAAAAAAGCGATTTTTTTACCGTATTTTCGTATATAAACAATGTTGGCCATAACAGTCCAAAAAGGTAAGTAATGACCGTATGTTGACCATCACTCCTTAAGAACTCCTTAACAAATGCCACCTAAAATGCCTAAGTATTAGAAATGAAGGAGTGACATTTTGCGCATACTATTGGTAGAAGATGATCCGCAACTTGGGCGTGCAACACAACTTGGGCTTGATCAAGCAGGTTATGCGGTTGATTGGACGCAAAACGCTGAGTCAGCTCAGACTTCCATCAAAATGCATCAATATGACTGTGTGTTACTAGATCTGGGACTACCGAAGGAAGATGGATTGAGTTTATTAAAAGAACTACGTACATCTGGTTTTAACGAGGTGATTCTCATCATTAGCGCAAGAGATCAAATACCAGATCGCATTAAAGGATTAGACGCTGGTGCTGATGATTTCATTATTAAGCCTTTTGACCTTGACGAATTAACAGCCCGAATTCGATCTGCTCGACGCAGGTTGGTTGGACGGACTCGTGAGTTACTAAAACATAGAGATATAGAACTTGATATTGCAGCGCGCCAGGTCAAAATGAATGACGAACTGATCACGATTACTAATAGAGAATTCAATATTTTACAAATGCTTTTAGAACATATTGGTCAGATCATGACTAGAGATCAATTAGAAGAAGCCTTGTATAGCTGGGGAGATGAAATCGAAAGTAATACCATTCAAGTGCATGTTCATCACTTACGAAAAAAATTAGGTAAAGATCTAATTAGAACAGTCCATGCAATCGGCTACGTCATCGATAAATAAGCTTGCCAATAAATGACACTTATTTTAGATAAAAACACAACTCGATGGTCGCTAAGACGAGCATTACTTACGATATTGCTATCCATAACTATCTCGGTCTGGGTTTGTAGTGGCGTTATCATCTATATTGAGTCGGATCAAGAAAGTCAGGAATTATTTGATCAGTCGCTTGCTGAAACTGCTCACTTATTATTAACTCTAGCTGATCACGAGGTCGAAGAGCGAATGACGCTCTCAGCCAATCAACTAGCTGAGTCGAATGTCGAAGAGCATAATCAATATTTATTGTTCCAAATTTGGGATCAAAATAAACGATTACTTTATAAAAATACAGGAGCACCTGACCTCGCGATTACAACAAGCAATTTATCTGGTTTTGGCTGGACAAAATTAAATGGGCAGCTGTGGCGAACTTATTCCGTATGGAATAGCTCACACCATTTGCAAATTCAAGTGGGTGAGCCCATTAGTCATAGGAAAGAAATTAGCGGAAGATTTGCTTATAAGCTTTTATTATTCGCAGTCTTGGTATTGCCGTTAATGGCTGGAGCAATTTGGTGGTCCATCAACCGACTCTTTCGCGTGCTCAGACAATCCGCTGACGAGGTCGCGAAGCGAACTCCGAATGATTTACGCAAAGTCGATTTGGCAGGTGCACCGACAGAACTACATACGTTGTTGAATGCCATCAATCAGTTGTTTGAGCGAGTTAGCAACGCAATGGAGCAAGAGCAACGCTTCACAGCAAACGCCTCACATGAATTACGTACACCGTTAGCCGCCATCAAAACAAACCTGCAAGTCATACAACGAGCTCGCCACGATGAAGAGCGGCAGCAAATGGCTTACTGATAAGTGTCGATAGGGCAACCCGTCTCGTTGAGCAACTGATGACACTATCGAGACTAGATCCACATTATTCACATGATCCCAAATTACAGAAGATCAATTTAGGTGCATTTTTATCCAATCACCTAAATGAAATAAAAAAAATGACAGAAAAAAATGCCATCGTCTTGACTACTCAACTAGATGATGCAATTTGTCTTATCAATACAGATAGCATGATGATTTTAGTCAGAAATCTGATCGATAATGCGGCGAGATATACACCAACAGGGAGTAAAGTAAATATCTCCTGCGGTGTATTTGACAACCGAGTATTTTTACGGATCGCCGATTCTGGCCCTGGAATACCCGTCGACATGAGAGAAAAAGTGTTCGAACGTTTTTTCAGACTTCAAGAATCAACACCGCCAGGAAGTGGCCTTGGCTTATCTATCGTAAAAAATATCGCGGCGACACATAGGGCTGAAATCAAATTAAGTGACGGCATTGAGGGCCTTGGAATTGCTATTACTATTTTTCTGCAGCCATTGACTTGATATTTTTAACGCATGAATATTCGTCATCTTGCAATTGACAGTTCCGCACTTAAAAAAACTAAAATACGAAAGAAAATAAAAAAGCCTGCTAAAGGCAGGCTTTTTTATTAAATATTATGGGGTGGACGATGGGGCTCGAACCCACGACAACAGGAATCACAATCCTGGACTCTACCAACTGAGCTACGACCACCACTGAGCTTTCAGAGATTTATTTTTCAACATTTCTCTGTAAGAAAGCAAAACATTATACGAGACTTTTACGATTCTGGCAAACTTTTTGTTTTCAATCACAGCTTTCTGCCAGACTTTGTCGACGATAAACTCTAACAACATTAGCGGACTTTACGATTATTGTGGAAGAGCGGATCTGAGTATCAAACTGTCCACCAGATATCGCTCTGATTCTAACGCTGAGGATTTAGGACTCTTCATCGTTGATTCCAAGTTACTACACCTAATTTATTTAGAAAAGTACTTCTATCACATTTTCCCTTGAGCACCATTCAGTGCCCTCGCCTTCGCTTTTATCTCAATCACTTCGCGCTTCTTATCTTTACCCTCGACTGTCAGAGTCATCAAAACAGTATCGCCTTCTTTGATCTGCGTTTTTAAATCCATCAGCATGACGTGGTAACCACCGGGCTTCAGCTCAACAGCTTTGCCTGCGGGCAGCGCCAATTGGGGAACTGGACGCATTTTCATAATGTTGTTATCCATTTTCATTTCATGGATTTCAGCGACTCCTGCTACAGAGGTTTGTATATCAACAATTTGTACATCGTTGTTTGACTGTAGCTGCATGAATGCGCCAGTAGATTTCTGCTGAGCGACAGTAGCTCTGATCCAGGCATCTTTAACGCTGACCTCAGCATGTGCGGCCACGCTGACTAAGGCCAGACTGGCGACCATCATCTGTGTGCTGAATTTCATTGATTCATCCTTTTTGTTTAGGCGTGTTTGTGTTCAACATAATCCCGCAATCCTTGCATACGCGTCATTGCCTCAAGCAATAAGGCAGGGTCGCCGTGCGCCAATTTTTTACTATCCGACAAAGTTTGACGAAATACTCGGGCACCGGGCAAACCTGTCATCAATCCCAGCATGTGTCGGGTAATACTATTCAGCCTCAGACCACCGCCTTTAGGACCGCTACCCTGACCAAACTCAGCGAGCTGTGCAGAAATATAGGGCAGCATTGCTTCGACAACTTCGGCTCTGGATTTTACCGGAGCACCATCACCGTAATAACGCTGATCAAAGGTCGCCATCAGATAGGGATTATGATAAGCCTCGCGTCCCAGCATGACGCCATCAGTATGCAGAAGATGCAAATCAATTTCTTCAATCGTTTTGATACCGCCATTGATCAGTATTTCCAATTGTGGAAAATCTTTTTTCAACTGATATGCGTATTCATATTTTAAAGGCGGAATTTCCCGGTTCTCTTTAGGGCTCAGACCTTTAAGAATCGCATTACGCGCATGGACAATAAATGTAGAACAACCTGCTTCGGCAATTTGTCCGACAAAATCACGGACAAACTCGTACGACTGAACATCATCGATACCGATTCTATGCTTTACCGTGACATCAATACTGACTGCATCTTTCATCGCCTTAACACAGTCAGCGACCAACGCTGGTTCTGACATCAGACACGCACCGAAGGCGCCTTTTTGCACCCGCTCAGAAGGGCAACCGCAATTCAGGTTAATCTCGTCGTAGCCCCATTGCTCGCCCAACTTAGCACTTTGTGCCAGATCAGCAGGCTCACTACCACCCAATTGCAAGGCAACCGGATGCTCCTCGTCATTGAACTGAAGGTGACGAGGCACATCGCCATGTAATAAAGCGCCGGTAGTCACCATCTCGGTATACAGCCAGCTATGACGCGTAATTTGCCGGTGAAATTGGCGACAGTGCCTGTCTGTCCAGTCCATCATCGGTGCGACGGTAATTTTTCTTGATTTGTAAGTCATTGATTTATTTGCTATTTATTGATCGCGTCTGATCAATAAGAGAGATTGCGGAATGCCCGAATTATAGCTGACATAGTACAAGCTGGCCTGGTCAGCATGTCAATCCCATTACTCTGAGTTTGGTGCGGCAACGTACAGACCTTGTGATGTATGAGTTCTATTCTGGCCAGACACTTAGCTAGGAGAACATCATGAAATCACAGCCACTTATTCGAACATGTCTATTCGTTACCCCGTTGATCGCCATCAGCTTACTCGCCGGATGTGCCAGTAACGCACCTAGCAACACGTCTAATAATGGATCGAATTATAGCCAGCAAAATTCGAACAGCTATCCAACGCCTTACCAAAACAATGCAGCCAACTATGGCGTCATTGACGCTATTCAGGTCATACGCCCGGCTAATAATACGAGTGGGGGTGGCGCGATTGTTGGCGGTCTGATTGGCGGTTTACTGGGCAATCAGGTCGGCAATGGTAACGGCCGGACCGCAGCGACTGTCGCAGGAGCAGTCGGTGGCGCCATGGTTGGCAACAATGTGGAACATAACAAAAATACCCGCAGCGCAGATCAATATCAAATTCAGGTACGTCTCGATAACGGCAGTTTCACCACTATCGTACAAGACTCTCTGTATGACCTGCGGGTCGGAGACCGGATCCGGTTGATTAATGGCCAGGTCAACCGCTACTAAGACTAAGCACCGGCACGACTTACCGAGTTACCAGCATTTGCCCTGAGTCTCTCCGATCAATTTTGTTCCCAAGGAATCATCATGTTTGACAAAAATACCGGTGATAGTTACATCGCCACGATGAAACAACAGCTCGATGAATTGAATCACACCATGCAAGAGCTGGAAGCAAAAACACAGCAGGCGCGTGAAGAGGCGTACGAGAAATACATCTCAGAAATGGCTAAGCTACGTCAACAATCTGAACTGGCGTCTGACAAGTTGATGGAGCTGAAAGACGCCGGCGAAACCTCATGGAATGACTTGGTGATTGGCACAGACAAAGTACGTGACGCATTTATCAAAACTTTTCACGACTTCAAAAGCAGGCAATAAGCATCAATAGCCCTTACCTACTAATTTTCTGCCTAATTCTCTACTACCTTACTACTGGACTACATCATGGGCACCATCTTACTCATCATCTTAATACTTGCATTAGTCGGCGCTTTACCAAACTGGCCACATAGCCGCAATTGGGGTTATGGGCCTAGCGGCCTGACTGGCTTAATCGTTATTGTTCTGATCGTCATGTTACTTACCGGTCGCTTATAAAGCGACATTAGATAAAACTATGAATTGCTAGCTGTTGCACCATTACCTCATCAAGGAATCAACATGAAAAAATCTATCACCTACTTTTGTCAAACCATGATGAGCGTTGCAGCATCTGTGGTACTCATGAACGCCAGCTGGGCACAAACTTCTCCGGATGAGATGCCGCAAGCCGGAGCTCCCGTCATTGATCCGCCGCGCTGGTTTCAAGAAGATACAACACCGCAAGCACGCTTTTTGACTTTAAAAAAAGAAGCCGGTGCAGTGCTGCAAGAATCGCAATTCGCTTGCAAAAAATTAGATAGAACTATGCGGGCGTCCTGCCTGCAAGATGCACAAGCAATGTACCGGCATGACATCGCCAGAGCTAAATCAATGATGCAAGAAACGCCGCAATAAATAAATTAATAAATAGGCAGACAGTGAACCGTCGATCAACCAGCGAAAAAGTTCTGTTACAAAAACGCGACAACAACAGATGCCGGATCAATTCGCCAAATCCTTCATCACACAACCATCAGAAACACTAAATGATCCTATCAAACAACATCGCAGCCAGCATGCTAATGCTATCCGGGCTAGTTCCATTGCTGATCTTCCCTGTAGCGGCACAAGCCCAGCAATACAGCAACTCACAGGCAACACCGCATATCGATGGCTTCAATGTCGATGAGGTACGCCGCATCGTACCGGGTGTTGAACTCAACTTCGGTATCTATGGCACCCCTGGTGGTATTGCAACGCTGCGCATTGCTGGCGCGACTCGCAATCTCACTCTGGTAGAAATTGAAGCCGGTCAATACGAAGGCACCTACACCATCAACAGTCGCGACAAAATCGCAGCCCGCAGCCCGGTTACCGCTAATTTACGTATTGGTAACCAGGTTACCAGTGCGGTACTCAACGAATCTTTACAGGTTGGTGTCGGTTATCATGCGAATCAGACTATATCCGGCCCTATGCCAAGAATCGACCGTTTTAATGTTGATCCGGCACGCGACCTGAATGGGGGCAACGATTTACGTTTTACAGTATTTGGTACTCCTGGCGGCAAAGTCGATCTGACGATCAATGGCGTGAAAGGCAAATTATTCTTATCCGAAATCGCCAGTGGTGAGTACAGCAATTCATATACCATTCGCAACCGTGATCACATCACACCAAATAGTCCCGTGATTGCTAATTTACGCGTCATCGACCGTGGCGTAGAGCGCGTCACCAGTGCGACTTTGGGTAAAACTCTACAAATAACATCAACGCAAAATCAGGTACAGATACCAGTACAAGCTGCACGCATTTGCTATAACTGCGGCACCGTAGAAGCCATCAACCTGATTGAAGTCAAAGGTGAAGGCAGCTACCTTGGCACAATCGGTGGTGGCGTCGTCGGTGCACTGTTAGGCAGCCAGGTCGGTGGTGGTAACGGACGCACAGCAGCAGAAAACGCTGGTGCTTTAGGTGGCGCATATGCGGGTCGCAACATCGAAGGTAATGCACGAAAAACCAATCACTATGAAGTCGTCGTCCGCCTACAAAATGGCGCAACCCAAACCATTCCTTTCAGTAGTGAACCTGGCTACCGCGTCGGCGACAAGGTACAGATCAATAGTGGCGTCATCAGCCGGAATTAATTATTTCTTAAACCATTCACTCCAGAATACGGTATAGATATCCCGGAGTGAATTTTAAATTTAATTGAAGAATTACGTAAAGCGGCAAGCTGCTGTTCACCATTCACATGAGAACTTCTCACATTGAACCCGCAGGCTGGATGCGGCTTTCAGAGACTTTTCGGGTCAATAAGCGCATTCTGCTTGCGGAGTCGTTTGAAAAATCTCCAAAAAAACCTTCAATCGATATGTAGCGGAACCGCTTACTCCTGATTTTTCTCAGTGGCTAAGTGTCTGCGTGATAAGAAGTTTTAGTGTTTACGCAAGTCCTATCATTCAATGTAATGTAACTAACAGGTAAGCCGGAACAAGTATGCAACGCACTATTCAGACTTACCTTGCCATCCCTTATGTTCATGCAATGCGCATACTAAGCCTAATCATACTCAGTGTTACAGCAAGTGCCTGCGCGTCACTGCCAGAAGTTCGTTATTTGAATTCAACCTTGTCTGCACCTGCCAGCCCGACTGTCACCAATGCGCAAGGTACTCTAAGCACTAAAAAAACTTCGGCCTTGCTTGCCAGACGCTGGCGCAATTCGCATACCAATATTGCGGCACTCGCAGCGCTCGAAGAAGCTGCTACTGGCAGCCCACTGGTCGCGGGCAATAAGGTTACTCTGCTTTACGATGGCCCCCAAACCATGACAGCGATGACAGAGGCTATTAAAGCCGCTAAAGATCACATCAACTTAGAAACCTATATTTTCGATCAGGACGAGCTCGGTATACGATTTGCTGATTTATTAATCGCCAAACAAAACGCTGGAGTGCAGGTCAATATCATCTATGACAGCGTAGGTACCATAGGCACACCACAAGCTTTTTTTGACCGCATGCAATCATCCGGAATTCGTTTACTCGCATTTAATCCAGTCAATCCAATCAAACTGATCGGTCCCTGGGAGCCCAATAACCGCGACCATAGAAAAATACTGATCGTTGATGGCACGGTCGCTTTTACTGGAGGCGTCAACATCAGTGCAGCGTACGCAAACAGCTCTTTGTTCCGCTCTAAAACTAGACGTGACACAAAAGTCGGTTGGCGCGATACCCACATCAAAATTGAAGGCCCCGCAGTAGCTTCCTTGCAATGGATATTTATCAATAACTGGATCAGCCAGAAAGCGCCCGAATTATCGGACAGCGATTTTTTTCCGCCTCTAAAGGAGATCGGTGACAAGTTGGTTCGCGTCCTTGCCAGCGAACCAGATAGCGAACATGAAATTTATAAAGCCTACATTCTTGCGATACAAGAAGCAAAACAAAGTATTCACATCACCAGCGCCTATTTTGTACCGGATGCGCAAATGTTGCGAGCCTTGAGTGAAGCTCGTCAAAGAGGTGTCGATGTGAAAATTATCTTACCAGGCGTCACAGACAGTGGCCTGGTATTTCATGCCGCACAATCGTTTTATTCCGAGATGCTCACGAACGGGATCAAAATTTATCAACTCCAAATTGCCGTACTGCACGCGAAAACTGCTGTCATCGACCAGGTCTGGGCGACAGTAGGATCGACCAATATCGATACTCGAAGTTTCCTACATAATAATGAAATTAATGTTGTTGTATTTGGAGAGGATTTTGGTAAAGCTATGGAGGCAAGTTTCATAGAAGATTTACGCTACTCCATTGAAATTACACCGCAGGAATGGGAAAAACGCCCCATCAGTGACAAGATCAAGGAATGGGCTGCCCGCACTGTCGCTTATTGGCTATAGCCCAATGAAGCGCATAAAATAGTCAGCCAGAAATATCAGGCGAAAGCTGAACATCTCAGCCACCACAAGCAGTCCCAACGGATACATGGAGTTGCAATGCAAGGCATTAAACAAGGACAATGGATACCATCGATATATTATCTGAGCATTGCATTGGCGATCCTATTCATCGCAATCATTGTCAATCCCAGCGCAAGCGCAGACAACGATCCTAACGCATCAGATCCTGTCAAAATCATGCAGGCAAAGTATGCTGCAGTCGAACCGCAACTCAAGCAAAATCAATTTAACCGCCCACTCGTTTTAGAATCTGCTGAAATAGATAATCGTTTAAAAGGGGATATCTATGCCGTCATCAATTACCCGATAGCGACCGTCACGTCCGGGCTCAATAATCCAGAGCACTGGTGCGACATCATGCACCTGCACATCAATACCAAATACTGTCATGTCATCAAAAATCCAAGCAGTAATACAACGGCAACTGCACTGCGAATTTATATCGGCAAAAAAGTACCCGAAGATCTGGCTGACGCCACACGGGTCGAGTTCAATTATCAGCTCCCCACAGCGACATCCGATTACCTGCAAGTTAAACTAAATGCTGATGAAGGCCCACTAGGTACCAATGACTACCGCATCATCCTCGAAGCCGTCGCAGTTTCCAAAACAAAAACCTTCATGCACCTGACCTACTCCTACTCGGCAAGTCTCACAGGTCGTATTGCGATGCAAACCTACCTAGCTACCGTAGGACATGGGAAAGTAGGATTCACCGTAATAGGTAGAAAAGCGGACGGACAACCAGACTATATCAGCGGCGTACGCGGCCTGATGGAACGCAATACCATGCGCTACTATCTGGCGATCGACAGCTACCTGAGTGCGGCCAATAGCGCCCAGGACACCCAGCTGGAGAAGCGCCTTCTCAGCTGGTATTCAGCAACAGAGAAGTACCCACGCCAGCTCCATGAACTGGAACAGAGTGACTATGTTGAGATGAAGCGTGCCGAATATGTGCGACAGCAGGCGGTGCATTGAAAACACGACGTGTGATCAGTTCGTTATAAATATGCGTAATCACTTCTGACTAACGATGATTGATTCAAATTAATTTAGATTAATTTATCATCAAGTTAATTTATTGTCAGATGTAGGCGAGGATGTTGCAGCTGCGGTGACTGAATTGATGACGCTATATGGATTGACAGTGCTTGATAGAAATTGACAGGACTGAATGCCCCATTAATCTATAAAGCTGGCCACTGAGAGCACTGACTATAGCCTGTGAGCATCATCCTTGAAAGAAATTTTCTTGTGATTATTTCTGCTAAAAAAAGCGCAAGACAATCGCGTTATTCTCCATGTTATCTGTGCTATCGATATCGGTATCGACAATGCAAGACAAAAAAATCACCAGTCAATCCAACTAACGTGGATATTGACTAGTGACGAACTATGAGCCTGCCCTCACTTCTTCCGCACTACCATTCCTAATAACAAACCGACACCGGCTGCCGTGGCAATCGCACACCAAGGATTTTCCTTGACGTAGTTATCAGTTGATGTCACCAGCTCCTTACCTTTGACCATGGCACTGGTTTGTACTTCGTGAGCCTTCACCAGAGCGGCGTCCAGCATTTGCATTGCACGGGTGCGGGCTTCTTCTGCCTTATCTCCGCTCAATGCAGCGGCGGCGACGAACAGCGATTGTGAGTCCTTGAGCAAGACTTTGACGTCATTGTTCACTGCTTTTATATTTGATTCCAACATGTTGTGTCCTATCCGGGTGATTGAGTCAATTAGGTTTATCTGACTTGCGGTATGGCAAACTGTTTCGACATACCGCAAGTCGGATATTTTTACTGATGACGTTACTTCAAATTACTTTGAGTGAATTTAATTTTTAAATGTGTTTAAGTTACGTCAAATTACGCAAGTAAGTCACGCATATCATCTGCATGTTCTTCTTCCATTGCCATGATCCCGATCAGCATATGCTTCGTGGTAGGATCTTTGTCACCGATCCGTTCTATCATCTGACGATAGGCTTCGATAGCGATGCGTTCTGCGATCAGGTTGGCTTTAATCATCGACTGGATGTTGCCGGAGTCATCGTATTCAGCATGGCTGCGCTCTACTAACGTAGCAGGATTAAAATCTGGACTACCATTAAGTTGAACAATCCTTTCCGCGAGCAAATCGGCATGTGCTTGCTCCTCCGCTGCATGTTGCAAAAACTCTGCTTTGATCGGTCCATTTTGTAAACCATTGGCAGTGTAGTAATGACGCTTATAGCGCAAGACGCAGACCAGCTCCGTCGCAAGCGCGCCATTTAGCATATCAATAATTTCCTTGCGATCTGCCTGATAGCCTACTGTCACTGCACCGTCATCCAGGTTTTTTGCCGCATCACGGATAGCTGCTGTATCGAGGCCAGCATGACTGCTGTGTTTTATGTCGTGCATGATGTCACTCCCTTATTTACTACTGCTGTTAATTCGAATCGTCTGAACCGGTTTAATTGCGTTGCGCTACTTTGCCGCTGGCATCAGACAATACGATCTCAACACGACGATTCAGTTGACGGTCTTGTGCTGTTGCATTGCTAGCGACTGGAAACGCCTCGCCATAACCGCGAAGAGCTACCCTGTCGCCAGCAATACCCATTTCTTGCAAAGCATTACGTACTGCAGTGGCGCGACGCTCTGATAATTGTTGGTTGTGTGCAGCGGTACCTGTACTATCGGTATAACCCTCTACCAATACGGTCCGTTGCGGATTTTGTTGTAATACGTCGGCGAGTTTTTTTGCCGTGCGCATGCCATCTGGATTCAGGCGCGACATATCAGTGCCAAACAAGACATCACCCAAGGTAATGACCATGCCGCGTTCTGTTTTTTTAGCAGCGAGATCGGCGAGCTGTGCTTCCAACTGCGAGGCACGTGCCTGGGCATCTAGCGTCTGACGCTGTGCTGCATTAGCCTCGTCCTGTGCCATCTGTGCTTTGCGCTGTGCATCAGCCGTTTCGCCCTGCGCAATCTGTGCGGAAAGCTTCGCCTGATCAGCACTGATTTTTGCCTGGTTCGCTTCGTTAGTACGTTGATCTAAGCGGATCTGGTCGCGCTCTTTGCCGGAATTGGCGACGTCAGCCTCTGCAGACTTTTGTTTTGTCACTTCAACGACCAAAGCGATTTTTTGCTTTGCAATATAGGCGAGCTTATCAATTTTTTCTGCATTGTCTTTATTGTTTGCCGCTGTATTTGCCTGATCTAGTGCCTCAGTTGCTTGCTTCATTTCCAGTGGCGCATAGCTCGCTACTTTTGGGTTGCTCTGTGCTGCAGCGTAATCGTTACGTGTCTGATCCAGCAGACTCGTTGTCTTTGGCATAGAACTGCAAGCAGAGACAAATACGGCCATGGCTAACAGTACGGGAGTGAAATGCGTTTTTTTCATGGAAATGCCTTTTAATTTTGTCGAAAATAAATGTGTCTGCAAAGAACGGTTGACGCAAGCTTGATAACAGCTCAACCGGCAATCGATTGATGCGTGACGGCGCTGGTCTCAATGCAGTAAATGGATGGTCATTTGTTAGAACTACTGCGGATTAGCTCTTCGCGCAGAACACGAATATCATCTTGCAAGGCATCAGCTGCGGCTTGTGCTTTAGACGAATTCGCTTTGCCCTGAGCTAACTTGGCATCGGCCTGTGCCTGTATTGCGAGGTCATTGGCCAGTTTGTAATCTTTTGCCGCCATCGCTTTATTAGCAAGCGCCATCTTGTCGCGGGCTGATGCCATTTCAACTGGCGCAAATTCTGCGCCGCCAGCGCCTGAGGCGTTCTCTACCGCGGATTTAGAGACGGCGACATTTGCCGTCGCCGGAGTTTTCATACTGCTACAACCCGCGGTGAACACCAGCGTAGCTGCGGCTAGCACTGCGATTGATAAGTTGGTATTTTTTTTCATAATTTCTCTCCAGTGAACGATTAATCGAGCGAGTTTGTGACATCGATATCCATCGTTATAGGCGGTATGATTGGCAAGATCGGTACGCTGACGCACATAAGTTCGATATTTAAAACTTGAATTAAGCATCATCGCCATCAACGATTCAGGCGCACCCGCTGGGATCGGCTAGCGCCGGATGCAACAGGATTGAGTGCGCCAACGCACATACCACAGGCATCGTCTTGCGTATGCTGAGTCCATCAAAAACGCTATTCAGTCGCCTGTAAATACCAGCGCTAGCTAGCAACTAACATAGCAACTCGAAATTGCCGAACCAAACACCGAAAGTCTGTCGCATGCCAATTCTGTTTATTTTTTCACCCCTTACTGTACTGATGAATCACGCAACCATCATTGTGTTACCACGTCTGATGGCAACCGCAATGGGGATGCAATTGGTGGTGATTAGCCTGATGAGCCTGAGCAGAGCCATCAATATCCCCGCTTACCTACAATGAAGCCAATATCACGTAACAAACTCATTTTCGTTATTGGCTTACTCGCACTCCCTGCTGTGATTGTGATGGTGATACTGCTCGTGCTCACACATCTGGACTGGAACCGGGCCAGGCCCTGGCTCAACACACGCGTCAGCGAGGCATTGGGGCGCCCGTTTTCGATTCATGGCGACTTAAGTTTGACCTGGGACCGGCAGATTGCAGGTCCGGAAGTAGAACAAAACTGGCGCGGAGCGATCCCATGGCCGCACCTGATCGCCAATGATATTCACATCGGCAATCCGGCAAGCATGAGACATCCCAGCGAGGCAACGTCGGTAACGAATATCGAAGTAACGCCGGATAATATGGCGACCATCAGTCAATTTACTTTTTCATTAAATCCGCTGGCATTGCTGGACAAAAAAATCGCGATCCCGCTGCTACGTTTCGATGCACCCTTGCTCTATCTGTTACGCCATGCAGATGGTCGAAACAACTGGACGCTGCCGGATAACGAACAACCTTCTGGCTGGACAATCAATATCGGTCGCGTGATCTTCACCAAAGGCAAGGTTCACTTAACTGACGACACTAAACACGCTGAGATCGTTGTAAAGATCGATACAATTAATACCGATCCGGGATACGGCGTAAGCTGGACCCTGCACGGCAAGTTCAACGGTGAGTCCGTCAAGGGAACAGGCAAAGCCGGTGCAATTCTGTCCCTACAACAGCAGACTGCGCCTTACCCACTGACGGCGACTTTACAGGTCGGCAAAACAATGATTGCCGTTGAAGGAACAATCACCAGACCGACGGATTTAGCCGCCATCGATATGCGTTTAAAAGTCTCGGCAAACAGTATGGCGCGACTGTACGCACTCAGTGGCATCGTGATGCCGGAGACGCCGCCCTTTACTACTGAGGGACATTTGACGGGTACGTTGGGCAAACACAGCCAGCATTGGATCTATGAGCAATTCAAAGGCCAGGTCGGCTCCAGCGATATCGCAGGTTCGCTCGATTTTCAAACCCGGTCGGGATCACCCGGCCGACCGGTCGTGACTGGCACTATCGTCTCGCATCTGTTGCAGTTATCGGATCTTGAGCCGCTAATCGGTGCAGACTCTAATCACAGCAAAGTGGAACGTGGTGTGATTGCAAATCAACCTGCCGGCAAAATCTTACCTGTCGAAAAGTTCAGGACCGACCGCTGGACCAGCGTCGATGCAAAAATTCAGCTCAGTGCCGAAAAAATTGTTCGGGACAAAGCATTACCGCTCACTCATCTGGCAACCACCTTGCAACTGCAGGACGGCATATTGACGCTCGCACCACTGAGTGTTGCCGTTGCCGGTGGTACACTCAATGCGGACATCCGTCTTGACGGCAGCGGCAAAGCAGATGCCGCCGCGATTAAAGCGCTCATTACCATCAGCGCCCGTCATCTCAGGCTCAAGCAATTATTCCCGGGCCTGGAACCACTACAGGCTAGCGTGGGGGAGATTAATGGCGATGCGTCTTTATCGGCAACAGGTAACTCTGTTGCGAGTTTGCTCGGCGCATCAAATGGCGAAATCAAAACACTGATCAATCAAGGCAGTATCAGCAAACGTCTACTTGAGCAGATGGGCTTAAATATCGGCAATGTCGCCCTTACATATTTGTCCGGCGACAAGCAGGTAAGGCTCAATTGCATGGCGACCGATTTCAGCGTCACTAATGGTCTGATGCAAACAAGGACCTTTGTGATTGACACCGATGATGCGATTCTAGATGTCAACGGCACCATCAATATGACGCAAGAGGAACTGGATCTGACGATCAAGCCGAATAGTAAAGGTCTGCGTATTTTTTCACTCAGAGCGCCACTGTATGTGCATGGTAGTTTTAAAGAACCTAAGGTCACTATCGACAAAGGCGTACTGGCGCTGAGAGCAGGCGGTGCGCTGGCGCTGGCAGCGGCTGCACCTGTTGCTGCGCTACTACCGCTGATCAACGTCAGCTCTGAGGCCGATAGCGGATGCACACAATTATTAGCGAATGCGCGCGTCAAACCTGTGGCACCGGCACCGGGTAAAATTTACCGGTCCAGAGCAGCCCTCAAATAGCGCATTAGTAGGTGGTGTGTCTGTACATAACTAGGTTGCACAGGAATGATGCAGGATACATATACTCCCCTACTAGGAAAATAAAATAGTGTCCATACCGCTTTATTTGTAAAGGCATCAAAAATATACTGGCAAGGAGTATATATCTATCGAGAATAAAAATCTGATACCAGATTCTATCTCCAGCTCAAGGAAAGAGATGGCAAGATTTGGATGGAAAACACTATTTCGATGCAGTCCGCATGCGATGTGTCACATCCATGCCAATACCGCGATACCCCGTGAACCGGCCACCCGTGTCAAACATCGGCTCCCCGCTCACTTGCAGATATTGGATGCTGCCATTGACATTCGTACGACTATAGACAAAATCCAGAAACGGCCGGCGGCTGGCGATGTTTGAATTTAACTGCGCCCGTTCAGCTGCATTCCAGCCTGCCAATGCTTTGGGACTTTCACCCAGCATATCGTCGGCATCAATCCCCAGCATCTCAAACACAGGACCAGAGATACTGGTGAAATTTCCCTGAGGATCTTGTTCCCAATACCAGTCAGACGATAATTCCGTGAAGCTTTTAAACCGTGCCTCACTGGCACGCAGTTCAGCGGTGCGCTCCATGACGGTTTGCTCCAGGACTTTGTTGTAGTTCTCCAGTTTGCGGTACAGCAAACGTACCTCCAGCATGTTATGAATGCGAGTTTGCACCTCAACCAGATCAAATGGCTTACTGACAAAATCTTTGGCGCCGGCCTGTAGCGCCTTGAGTTTATGTCCTGGCTGGGCGGTGATGACCAATACCGGCAGATAGCTATCGGTATCGATTTTTTTTAACGCCTCCATCACCTCAAACCCATCCATCTCCGGCATCTGCAGATCCAGCAGAATCAGATCGTAGCGATGCTCTGCATGCTTGTCGCACACAGTGAGCGGATCCATAGTCGACGTGATATCGGTGTAGCCGCGGCTGATGAGCATCTGCTCCAGCAGCATGACATTAGCTTTCTGGTCGTCGACGATAAGGATACGGGCGTTAAGGATCTCGCTTGCTTGTAACATGAGGGGCTTCCAAAAATCGATGATGTTCTATTTGTTCTTAGCTACAGTGACCCGCTGTAACGGGTTCTGTATATGGTTGTTAATTAATTCGTCATGAATCAGATCGCTTACTGGACGGACGATGCTCCGCTGCATAGTGCAATGCGATATCCAGCGAGTCCATGAACTCATTGACCTTGATCGGTTTAGTCAGATAACGGAAAAATCCTGCTTTCAATCCGTTTTCGATATCGCGTGGTATCGCGTTGGCAGACAATGCCATGACGGGGATATGTGCCGTATCCGGGTCCTCATGCAAGATTTTCAGTGCGCCATAACCACTTAACCCGGGTAAATTAATATCCATCAAAATCACATCCGGCTGGTAGGTACGCGCCAATTGGATGCCCAGATGCGCATCGGTTGCTGTTAACAATTTAAGGTCTTTACGACGCTCTATCAATTGTTTGATCAAGGCCATATTGGCAGGATTGTCCTCGACATAAAGCAAAGTGCGCTGAACAGGCGTAGCGTCACAGGCTAACGATTCTGGTGTGGGCGCGGCATGGCTACCCTCTCCCATTTCACCAAACACAAGCTTAGGCGCACTCGATGCAGCCAGTTCAAACCAGAATGTACACCCGACGCCAACCGTACTATCAACACCGATCGTACCGCCCATCAGTTCAACTAACTGCTTTGTCACCACTAGGCCGATGCCTGTACCCTCTTCACCACCTGATTCTTTTCCGAGACGATTAAACGGTTGAAACAATTGCGTAAGTTGACTAGGCTCCAAACCCATACCGGTATCACGTACGCTGACACGGATTCTGTTTTCACCATTGAGCTGGCATTGGATAATGACGGCACCGTGGTCACGATTATATTTAATCGCATTGGATAAAAGATTGATCAGCACCTGCTTGACCCTGGTACGGTCTGCATGTACATAAAACATATTCTCAATACTGGGAAAGGTCATCTGGATATGGCGTTTCTGGGCCTGCGTCTCCATCATAGAACGGCAATCCTGCAATACATCCGTAAGTGACATTGACTCGTGGGACATGGTGACTTTGCCAGATTCAATCATCGCCAGATCCAGGATTTCATTGATCAGGCGAAGCAAATACCAGCCCGCCTGTAAGATCTGATCAATCGATATTTTTTGGGCAGGCGTCGGTGACGGCGTCTCGGACTCCATCAATTGTGCGAACCCGAGCACGGCATTAAGCGGCGTGCGCAACTCATGACTCATGCTGGAGAGAAACTCAGACTTGGCAAGATTCGCCTTCTCGGCGGCGGCCCTGGCATTTTCTAGTTCTACATTATTTTCTTGAAGGGTATATTCAAATTGCTTACGCTCAGTGACATCGCGAGCAGCAGCAAATACCCCTTGCAAATTGCGGTCACGATCGTAGAAAGTAGTCGCGTTGTAGGATACTACGGTTTCTTTTCCGTCTTTTGAATGGGCGGTCAATTCATAATTCGTTACTTTACCCTCACTGAGAACGCGGGTGATTGCCGCTTGTGCTCGCTCGGGATCAGTAAAATAATTCTTGAATGGTACACCGATCAATTCATCTCTAGTACAGCCGGTCAACGCTTCCATCTGCTGATTGACGTCACTGATAATGCCTTTCAGATCTGTCGCCATCAGTGCATCAATATTGGATTCAACTAAGGAACGGGTATAAAACTGCTGATCACGCAGGCGTTGATCCAGCAATGCTTGCTCGGCTTCGACTTTCTTGCGTGCTGTATTGTCCGTACCAATCAGGAGGTAGCCTATCACCTTGTCAGCCTCATCCCGCAATGCAGATACTGAAACGATCGCTGGAAAACGGCTATGATCCTTGCGGATAAAAGTCATTTCGTAAATATCTTCGATTCCCCTTGATGCCTTAAAAACCAGCGCTTCAAAACCGGGAGAAATCGAGGTCTCCGATGCAGCACTCAAGGCCGCAGCGCGGGCAATCACTTCGTTCTCGTCAGATATATTGGAAGGTGTAATCTGGTTCACAACGTCAATTGCCTGATAGCCGAGCATATGCTCAGCGCCGACATTGAAAATCTGAATCACGCCTTGTGCGTCGGTCGCAATGACAGAAAAATTCGCACTATTAAAAATCGCATTTTGCAGCGCCTCTGCTTTTAGCAAAGGCTGGCGACCATCCAGTATTGCTCGCTCCATGGCCGAACGTCCACGCGCTGCACTTCGGACACGCAATGCAAGCAGGGGCAAGAATATAAGTAACAACACCACGCTGACAATCATCATTTTGAGACGGAATAATTCGCTGCCTTTACGGGCGGCCAACAATGTCTGCTCTTCTGACATCGCTTCAGCAGTCAAGGTACGAAAATGTGTTGAAGCGTTACGTGTTGTTTTAAACAATTCTGGTGCTATCGCGAGGCCTTGCGCATCAAACATGGCTTGATTTTCGCTAAGCATCCGTACACGTTGATCTAATAAAAGAGCTAACTGCTTAATTCGAACTTGTTGTCCGCCATTATCACTTGTCAGGTTTCCTAGCTGAGTAATGATTGAGGTCAGTTGTGTCACAGCGACGTCACGGTCGACAAGAAAGCTTTTTTCCTTTGTCAAAAAATAAGCCCACTGCCCGTTCTCAGCACGATCAATTTCCGAGCCAAGCTTATTGAGTTTAGACACTACTTCACGTGTATGTTCTGCCGAGGAATAAGACGCAATTGGCGAAGCGATGTTCCACGCAATACCCTCGATGAAGATAAGCACCGCGAGTGTTATTCCGATACCAATCAGCATGAGCCGTTCGACCGATATTTTATTGAAAGCGACCATACATCCTGACGTTGAAAACTATGTTAGAACTCTCCATCGTGCTAGACAAGAATACTAACGAGAGCGCTAACCTGGCTCAAACAAGGTGACGGCAACGCCGTAACGCCAGCAAGGCGCTTAAATCAAAATCTGTAGTACGTACTTTTAATCCGTGCCTTACCATGTAAGCGATCGCAACAGGTTATTGTTAGCATCAGTCTGATGACAATCAATCTATTACCATCAACGTTGCTTTACGTCCGATAACAAGCGGGCAAACTCTTTTTTAACAACCTCATAGCACTCGCATACTTTGTCCTCTAGTCCATCTCGGTCCACTACGGTAATATGACCACGGCGATAACTGATATAGCCACCATGCTGTAATTTACCCGCTGCTTCGGTAATTCCCTCACGCCTAACACCCAAGGTATTCGCAATCAGCTCTTGCGTAATGGTGAGTTCATTCGACGGTACGCGATCCAATGTCAGTAATAACCAGCGACATAATTGCTGCTCTACCGAGTGGTGTCGGTTACATACCGAGGTTTGCGACATCTGGGTAATCAAGGCCTGGGTATAGCGTAGCAACAAGCGCAATACAGGGCCGGCACGATTAAATTCTTCCATCAAGATCGGTGATTTCAGGCGATAAGCATGACCACTGGTCTGGACTACGGCACGACTTGGGGTTGAATTACCGCCCATGAACAGAGAAATTCCCAGAACGCCCTCATTACCGACGCCAGCAATCTCCGATGAACCACCGTCTTCTAACAAATAATGCAGCGAGATAATCGAGGTCGTCGGAAAATACACGTGCTGCATCTTACCGCCGGACTCATAGAGTACATCGCCGAGCAACATCGGAACTAACTCAAGATGTGGCGATAGGCGATCATATTCGGCATCAAGCAATGCCGCTAACAAATGGTTTTGATTGGGATCGTGCGCACTGGGCATAGGGAAATTCTGTTTCCAGTCATAAGAGGAAATGGAGAAGCAAGATGTGGCGGGAGGATGACACAGTGATAGTGCCAATCAGACACGGCAACACATCCCATGTACATCTCTTCACTATATTCTCCGTATGGCAATATGATCTGTGCGTTAGCGCACATAAGAGATCGGCACGCCCAATTAGTCAAAATATCTCTTGACTGAAAACTCTTTTTTATTATGGCATCCGGCTCAGATCAAACGATCTGAATGTACGCCAGCGAACCTACATCCGCTTCAACTATAGCTACAATCCTGCGCCTGAACCAACAGCCCAAGGTGAGTTGTCATGCAAAAATTAGATGAAATCGCGAAAAAATTATTAGGAAAATCCTACTCAGAGCTAGATGAGCGTAGTCAAAAAGTAACACGTCATGTCGCCGAACGCAAACATATTGCGATAGATACAACGCAACAATTTGAGGGAAAAATCACACGAGGTCAGCGTGCCGCCGATGCGGTAGCGAAGTTTGGCGGGTCTTGGACGTTCATCAGTATTTTTGGTGCAGTGATGGTGATCTGGGTGGTGCTGAATTCTTTTATTCTGATTAGATACAAAAGTGGTTTTGATCCCTACCCTTACATTCTACTCAATCTATTTTTATCAATGCTGGCGTCCATTCAGGCACCAATCATTCTGATGTCGCAAAATCGCCATGCCGAAAAAGACAGGCTTGATGCTGAACATGATTATGAAGTTAATTTGAAAGCAGAATTGGAAATCATGCTGCTGCATGAAAAAATCGATTTACTGCGCGACGTTCAATGGAATGAACTGCTCGTCATCCAGGAACAGCAACTGCAAATGATCAAAACTCTGATCGGTAAAAAGACGATGGCGACACCTGAATAGCGGCCAAATCAAATACAACATAAAACTAATGTGTGTGCGTTGGCGTACAGAACCAATGTTATCTATGCCTCATTCTAGGTTTATCGCTTCACCGCATATCGATCTGTGACAGCGATGTAACGACTATGTTTCGTCATTTCGCTTAACCAAGACAGCACATCAGTTCACTCACCAAACTACTCTCATTGACATATTCTACTTAAGGAAATTTTCTATCATGAAAAACATTACCTCCGCCTCCACATTGATCGCAGCCCTGTTTCTTACCACTATCGTCGGTTGTGCAGCAACATCGAAACAGGAAAGTACAGGTCAATATGTAGACGATACCGTCATCACCAGCGCAGTAAAGGCATCGATTTTAAATGAGCCAACATTGAAGGTGAATGAAATCAATGTAGAAACCTACAAAGGCGTAGTTCAATTAAGCGGCTTCGTGCGCTCCGAGGACAATATCGCTACTGCGATCAGAATAGCGCGCGGCGTCAGTGGTGTAACCGCCGTAAAAAATGCGATGCGTTTGAAATAAATCACATTATGTACAAGTTGTTGCGAGCAGCATTTTAGGGCTGTACTCAATCAACAATCATGTCAAATTTCAACTCAATAGAGACCAAGGAGTCACAATGAATAGCTTCAATCACATCATCACAATGTCAGCAGCAATCACACTCGTAATCAGCATGAGTGCTTGTTCTAACATGTCGACTAAAGATAAAAATACCGCCGTTGGTGCCGGTGCCGGTGCCGTCGTCGGTGCCGTACTCACCGGTGGTAGCGCAGCCGGCACCGTGGGTGGTGCAGCTGTTGGCGGCGTAATCGGCAATCAGGTTAATCCCAAAAAATAACTTGCGCCGTACGGATCTCGCCAGCGCCATCAATATCACCATCCGCCCTTAATTGATTTCAATCAAATAAGGGCCTTTTCATTTCACAACGATTTTCATCTCTGCTCCAACTATTTCTGATGGCGTCGTTATTGACACCGCCACTCTGTACGTCAGCGCACAGAACTCCTTTGTTATTCCTTAGATACTCATTTCCACGATGTCATTAGAACTGGTTAGGCACCCAAAAAATCCTGACCTGATATCGAGACGACTCATCCATTTGATTCAATAAGGAGACCATCATGCTCTATACCATCGCTGTCGTTTTACTCATTTTATGGCTACTCGGCTTAGTCACGTCTTATACGATGGGCGGCTTCATTCACATCTTGCTTGTGATCGCAGTCATCATGATTTTATTGCGCTTGATTAGCGGGCGGGGAGTTTAGTTTTTCTGGAAATTAAATCAGCGAATGTGCACCAACGAACAGAATAGTGATCGCCCGCAACGTAAAGTGAACTCATCTGAGCAGATTAATGTTTGTCTTGAAATCGAGTTTGTAAGAATTATTGTGAATGTTGTAGCCCCCAAATATGGTGACAACATCAAAAATTCAAAAGAAAAAAAGACAAATCATCTGTATCCATATTTAAGAACTGCGGCGGTCTCGCCGCCACTTTTTTCGATGAATTGCTTCACAAGGAGATGATGATGAACTGGGACGTAATTGAGGGAAATTGGCTCCAATACAAAGGCCATGTTAAAGCACAATGGGGCAAGCTGACGAATGACCATATCGACGTGATTGCAGGTAAGCGCGATCAGTTACTTGGCTCAATTCAAGAGTCTTATGGAATAGACAAAGACGAAGCGGAAAAACAGGTCGCCGCCTTTCAGAAATTTTTAAAAGAAAGCCGGACTTCCTGATATTCAAAATTCTTCATTCAATTTTTTTACCTACATTTTCTACATACGGGTAACTAGTACATCACTTATAAGGCATAAAATGAACATCATTAAACTTAACAACATTATTGCAACAGTCCTGATCGGCACCGCCACAATCGCGTGCAGCACCTATGCTAATGCAGCAACAGACGAAGCAAAGGCGACATATAAGTCGACTAAGGAATCGGCAGAAGCGGATTACAAAGTAGCACGCGAAAAATGTAATACGCAGTCCGGCAATCCTAAAGATGTCTGCATAGCAGAAGCAGAGTCTATGCAAAAGCATACGAAAGCCAAAGCAGAAGCTGAATACAAAAATACGAATAGCGCACGTACCGATGCTCGCAAGGCGATGGCAAATGCTGACTATGATGTCGCAAAAACCAAGTGTAATGCCAGCACAGGAAACGTAAAAGATGTCTGTATCAAAGAAGCAAAAGCCGCGATGGTCGCCTCCAAAGCGGACGCCAAGGCAGACAAAAAAGTGGTGGCAGCTCGTACCGACGCTCGTGACGACAAAGTCGACGCCAACTACAAAGTCGCGATTGAAAAATGTGATGCCTTAGCCGGCGCGGCGAAAGACAGTTGTGTCGCTACGGCCAAAACACAATTCGGTAAATAACAACACTTGTCCTCTCCTGTTTATTTGTATGCATGGATTCGCTTCAGTTCATTTATGTGCATTCATATGAATCCATGCGTAATGAATACAGGTATCAGCAGTAGCGTTTCAATGCATCATTTCCGTGACGGGTTCGTCCAGACTTATCTCAGTACGAACACAAAAAAGAACGATTAACTTAATTATGAAAGATTATGATCATGAACATTCCACAACGTGTAGCAACCGCCCTTCTCTCTTTTATGCTGATCAGCGTTGTAGGTTGCGCCTCGTCACCAAAATCTGAAGGAGCCGGTGAATATGTTGACGATACTGTTATCACCACCAAAGTCAAAGCAGCGATCCTGAACGAGCCAATGTTGAAATCACGTGAGATCAATGTTGAATCCTACAAAGGTATCGTTCAATTAAGTGGCTTTGTCAGTTCACAGCCGGATATCGATAAAGCGGTAGAAATCACCCGTAATATCAAAGGTGTGAAATCCGTTAAAAACGATATGCGTATCAAATAACAGCATACCCTCCGCCTCTAACCGGGGATAAGTGAGGATAGCTGGACACCGATGGATCTACGAGCTGTTTTTTGCCGTAGCTCACCGGAGCAGAAAAAGCGGACATTGTGGCAACAAGGTCGGAAAAGACATCAAGTACTGGCTGTCTTATCCCATCAGCTTATACACAATGTCCGCTTCCTATTTGGCGATCGGTTTAACGACCAGACATCGCACATAATAAAAATAACAGGACAATAAAAATGACCACTCCTGCTCAGGAAGAAACCGAATTCCCCATTTCATCCAGAACGCCCTCTGAGTCGGAGGAGACTTCCGGAGCACAAACGACGGAAGCGCCGGAAGCGACGAAATCACCAGAAGTATCCGGGGTACCAGACATGCCTGAGACATCCAATACACCACTAAGTACCAAAGGCGGACATATCCATATTCCTGTGAACGCTCGCGGTCTGGCACTGGCAATTCTGGCGACAATCGCATTTGTGTTCGCACTGCAGTCAGCTCAGCATTTTTTTATTCCCCTCATATTTAGCATACTGATTTCTTACACACTTAATCCTGTCGTGGTCTGGCTTGAACATATACGGATTCCACGCGCTGCCGGTGTCGCTCTAGTCATGATCTCGATACTAGGCGGTAGTGGACTGGTCGCGAACTCACTTCGTGCGGAATTTAATTCTATTCTGGTGCGGCTACCTGATGCCGCTCACCAGATATCACAAGCCATTACGAAAACGGAAGATGATCAGCCGACCACGATGCAACAGATGCAGGCGGTAGCGACTGAGATTGAAAAAGCGACTAGTCAAACCAGTAGCGGTGCACGCCCAGGCGTACGTCAGCCCACCACAGTGATTGTGGCGCGTCCGGCATTCAAGGTGCAGGATTGGCTATGGGCTGGCTCGATGGGTGCAGCTGGTGCGTTGGGTCAGTTAATGATGGTGATTTTTCTGGTATTTTTTCTGTTACTGTCAGGCGATAGTTTTAAACGAAAACTCGTCAAAATCACCGGCCCCTCTTTATCCTCGAAAAAAATCACTGTCCATATTCTCGATGACATCAACAAGTCGATCCAGAGTTATATGTTCATGCTCCTGGTGACCAATCTGCTACTCGCTTTGCTGCTATGGGTGGTGTTTCGTCTGATTGGGCTGGAGAATGCGGGCGCATGGGCGGTGGCGGCAGGCTGTTTGCATATCATTCCGTATTTTGGTCAGATCATCATTACCGTGGCGGTCGGTGCTACGGCGTTCATGCAATTCGGATCACTGTCGCAAGCCATGCTGGTAGCTGGCTCATCTCTAGCGGTATCCGTGCTGGTCGGGACATTTATCACGACCTGGATGACGGGCAAGATCGCCAAAATGAATGCGGCAGCCGTATTCATAGGCTTATTATTCTGGGGCTGGTTATGGGGAATCTGGGGTCTGCTGCTCGGCGTACCAATCATTGTCGCGGTGCGTGTCGTATCCGAGCGTATCGATGGTTTGCAATCTGTAGCGGAATTATTAAGCGAGTGATGTAAAGCATCGTAGGAAAAATATGCTCAGACCGGGACAGGGATAAGTGAATGGAAAATAAAGCGGGAAATAAACCCAGAACTAATTCTGGCCAATAATCCCTGAGATAAAAAGGGAGGGAAATCATATACTCCCCTATTTTTTTTATAATTTACCCCTAAGTCCGCAAATAAATAAAGGTACCTCTAATTATACTAGGGCAAGTATAGTCAGAAACGCCGTTAATTACGCTACAAATCTCACGCTAAAAAAACCTACATATCCTGCCGTACCCGTCTCAATTTTTGGGCACCTTGGAACCTATGTACGTTTTCACTACATCTGCAATGCCAGCTCTGAAGACACTGAAAAAATACGCCTGCTAGCTTTTATTCGGTGGCTCTATCGCCGTACTATTTTGATGATCGCTACTGGCCTCAACCATCTCTGGCGCGACTTCGATCCGAGTAATACCGGAATTGACAGAGATAGGATCACTCGAAGGAAAAGACATTTCAAGTGCGTCATCGAGTAAGGTTTCTTTGGCTTTATCCTCCTCGCTCTCCACCTGTTCCGCCAGAGTCGCGATGGCAGCGGCCCATTTAACGAATTTCAGCATGCCGAAATCGCGGATCGTCTTGACGTGAAAAGCCTTGTTTAATACCTCGGCATCCTTAGCACTGACGCCTTGCAAAGCACTGACTGGCGCATCAGCAAGTTCGATGAAGTTTAGCTTTTCATAGGCTTTATCGACACATTTAATGATGTTCATATGGGACCTCTTTCTTATCTATAGTCGGGGCAACTCTGCTGTTGACAGTGCAGGATCAGAATGCGCGCTGGCGACTTTCTGTTCTGTTCGTTGGCGCACGCATGGATGCAATACGACCAATCAAAGACAGCGTCGCTGATACAGGGTATTTCCAAATTAAATCTGGCGAACTCTTGAGTAAGCTGACTGGTAGTGCCACAATCCAAAGTCGCCAGCAATTTCTCGCCAACCTCCTAGGGACCAGAATCATGACTACACCGCTGAACACCGAGCATTTTTGGATGCCGTTTTCTGCTAATCGCCAGTTCAAGAGCAAACCGCGCCTGATGGTGGCTGCGGAAGGCATGTATTACACAACGGATGATGGCCATCAGATTCTGGATGGCACCGCAGGACTATGGTGCGTCAATGCCGGGCATGGTCATACAAAAATTGTCAGCGCGATTCAGCAACAGGCGGCACGCATGGATTTTGCGCCGACCTTTCAGATGGGACACCCGTTGGCGTTTGAGGCGGCCAGCAAACTCGTATCCATAGCGCCCGAGGGATTAAACCGCGTGTTCTTCTGCAACGACGGATCTGAAGGCGTCGATACCGCGCTGAAGATCGCTCTGGCATATCACCGGGTGCGCGGAGATGGTATGCGGCATCGCCTGATCGGACGCGAACGCGGCTATCACGGCGTGGGTTTTGGCGGCATTTCGGTCGGTGGCATTGCAGGTAATCGCAAGCATTTTGGGCCTGCACTACCCGCTGTCGATCATCTGCGCCATCCGCTGAATATTGCAAAAAATGCCTTCAGCCGCGGCCTGCCTGAGCACGGTGCCGAGATGGCGGATGAACTGGAACAACGACTGCTCGCCTTGCATGACCCCTCCACTGTAGCGGCGGTCATTGTAGAACCGCTACAGGGGTCGACAGGTGTCATTTTGCCGCCCAAAGGCTATCTGCAAAAACTCCGTGCTATCTGCGACAAGTACGGCATCTTACTGATTTTTGATGAAGTCATTACCGGATTCGGCCGATTGGGGACGCCGTTTGCTGCCGACTACTTTGGCGTCATACCAGACATGATCGTCTGCGCCAAAGGCCTGACCAATGCCGCCGTACCGATGGGTGCGGTGATCGTGAAACAAGCGATCCATGACGCCTTCATGAGTGCCGCACCGGAAAACAGCATCGAGTTCTTCCACGGCTATACCTACACTGCACATCCACTCGCTTGCGCCGCCGCAATTGCGACGATTGATGTTTATCAGGAAGAAAAATTATTTGACCGTGCAGCGTCGAACGCCAGCCATTTTGAGCAAGCGGCGCACAGCTTGCAGGGCCTGCCCTACGTCAAAGATATCCGCAATCTGGGTCTGGTCTGCGGCATTGAGCTTGAGAGTATTCCCGGTAAAGCCGGTACCCGAGCCTTTGACGTATTCCTGAAATGTTTTTGGGAAAAAGGCGTGCTGATCCGGACGACCGGCGACATCATCGCGCTGTCACCGCCACTGATCATCACGCCTGCGCAGATCGACACGTTGTTTGGCGCGATTGCCGATATATTGAAAGCGCAATAGCAAATGCGTTAATTCAAACACGGAATCAACACCCCAATCCGCATATACCATGCGGCTGCTGGCATGAAATCATACTGACAGCCGCATTTTTATTAGTGTATGCAAATGAAAATTTCAAAAAACATCCAAGTTGAAAAAACCTATCGATAGGACTTACGCGAAAACTAAGACCTCTCATCACAGAGATTCAAAGATAAGGAGACACAAAGAAAAGGCCCGGGTAACCGTCCCATAAAATATCGATTCAAGATTTTTTAGAAGCTCCCAGATTTATTTAACGCAAAGGGAAGGCTTCCACGATAAAAATAGTTTGTCGCTATTGCCAATTTTCAGCCGCTTACTGTTACGCTGTTCATCCGTTTGGCCCTACCATTTCGACTTACTTTTATCTGCACGCTCCCATGACAAAAACCACCCTCTCCCACCGTATTAACGGTCTGGATACCTTGCGTGCAAGTGCGATTTTGCTGGTGCTGATGTATCACTATATGGTTTTTGTGAGTCATGAAGCGAGTTTTGGGATATTGAGTGAAATAGGCTGGGCCGGAGTAGATTTGTTTTTTGTATTGAGCGGCTACCTGATCGGCAATCAGATTTTTTCTGTAATACAGTCAGATCGTTCGTTCTCGTTAAAGAGATTTTATATCCGGCGCGCCTTGCGGACGCTGCCGAATTTTTACGTGATTCTGGCGATTTATTTTTTATTCCCTCTGGCCGTGGGCGGCAATCCGGTAACGCCTTTATGGAAATTTTTGAGCTTCACACAGAATTTTAATTTACGTCCAGGCTCGGCGTTTTCTCACGCATGGTCACTTTGTATTGAAGAACAGTTTTACCTTGTATTGCCAGCACTTGCCCTGCTCGTGCATCGTCTCAGTAAATCAGTGAAGACCGGCTGGATACTGTTAATTAGCCTGATGTGCGCTGCGGTGTTGTTACGCAGCTGGATGTGGCGTGATGTCGGTAGTGATGGAACTTTATATTACGAGACGATTTATTATTCCAGCCTGTGCCGCTTTGATGAATTATTACCAGGTGTGGCGCTGGCGATGCTGAAGAACTTCCATCCTGCGACATGGCAACGCGTACAGGCGCATGGACAAGCCACATTGCTGAGCGGGCTTGCATTGTGTCTGTTGAGCTTCTATCTGTTTGTCAATTACAGCTATGTGGATGGCCAAGGTTTTTTGTGGTTCACCACGGCGTTTGGTTACAGCTTGCTAGCGATCAGTTTTGCCTTGCTGACGATGGCTGCACTGAGTCCGAATTCATGGCTCTACCAGTGGCGCATTCCGGGTGCGGCACAACTTGCGATGTGGTCATATGCGCTCTATCTGGCGCATAAACCGTTGATGAATGTGCTGATCTCTCCCTTGACTCAACACGGCGTGTCTGTAACCAGTGCTAGCGGCATTAGCATCATGTTTGTCGCTAGTTTGCTGGGCGGCTACTTGTTATTTAGTTTGGTAGAAACACCGTTCATGAAACTACGCGACCGATTTTTCCCGACTAATTTTGCAAAAGCGACCGCAACAGAAAGCACAAACAAGCTGAGTTCCACCGCGAGTTCTGCAATCACATCTCATTCATCAACAGGCTGATACCAGATGATGGGCCATGATAATGAACCATGAACCCATCCCAGCAAGCGTATGCATTTAGTCATCATGTAAGAGAGCATCAAAGCATCTTTGCCAGCAGTGCCTGGTCAAACCGTTGATCGCAAGGAATTCTGACTGTATGACCTGCACCGGCTACGATTTGCATTGGCGCATTAGCCGTGGAGGTCATCGCCGTCAACGCAACAATCTGGTTACCTGAGGGATGAATGATCTCGATCTGATCACCGACCGCAAAACGATTTTTTACCTCTACGTCTGCCCAGCCATCCTTTATGGATAAGACACGTCCTACGTATTGGCTGCGATGTGCTTTCGACACACCTTCCATGTAGTTTTGATGCTCTTGCGTGTGATGGCGCTGATAAAAACCGTCGGTATAACCACGATTTGCCAGCCCGTTTAGTTCACCCAATAACTGCTCATTAAAAGGCCGGCCAGCTACCGCATCATCAATCGCCCGACGATAAACCTGCGCAGTCCGGGCAACGTAATACAGTGATTTTGTACGTCCCTCAACTTTTAAAGAATCCACACCGATCCGTGCCAGACGCTCGACATGCTCAACTGCGCGCAAGTCTTTTGAGTTCATGATGTAGGTTCCATGCTCGTCCTCCAGTATAGGCATGAACTGACCTGGCTTGCTGCTCTCTTCTATCAAATACGGACGATCTGCTAGTGGATGCCGCTGCATATCGCCCATCGCGGAAAAAGACTGATTAGCCTCCTCCAGCGCTTGCTGATAGTTGAACTGTATGGTTTGTACTGGTGTCTCTTTACTTGCACGCGCAAGATCACCTGTCTCGTTTTCCTGTGCGTTCTCCACCTTGTAATCCCAGCGACAGGAGTTCGTACAAGTTCCTTGGTTCGGATCGCGGTGATTAAAATATCCTGACAAAAGACAACGCCCAGAATACGCAATGCATAAAGCCCCGTGAACAAATACTTCCAGTTCCATTTCAGGACAGCGTTGACGAATCTCTTCGATTTCATCCAGTGACAATTCACGCGACAAAATCACGCGAGTAAGCCCCATCATGTGCCAGAACTTGACGTCAGCCCAATTGGTTGCGTTGGCTTGTACAGATAAATGGATATTCACTTCGGGCCACTTTTCACGCACCATCATGATCAGGCCAGGATCTGCCATGATCAGAGCATCCGGTTTCATCGCGATCACGGGAGCCATGTCGTTCAGATAGGTTTTGAGTTTGGCATTGTGCGGAAAAATATTACTGGCAACGAAAAACTGTTTACCACGTGCATGCGCACCGCTAATACCTCGTTGAAGAATATCGAGTGTGGAAAATTCGTTGTTACGAGCGCGCAAGCTGTAACGTGGCTGACCGGCATAGACGGCATCCGCACCGAAGTCGAATGCGGCGTGCATTTTTTCCAGCGATCCGGCGGGTAAAAGAAGTTCAGGTGCTTTGAGTGGGGAGGCTTGATGCATGGCAGGGCAATCCGAAAAGAAAAATGTTCGCGATTCTATAACTGACTGCCCCGCATCGACAAATATAAACGCAGACTATTTGTCCTGCATCAATCCTCCCGCATCGCCGCCAATTCATTGAACACCAAAGCAAGTAATACGATGGCTCCGCCGACCAGTGTCGCCTGAGCAGGCACCTCATCAGCGCCAAGCCATGCCCATATCGGCGCCAGCAAGACCTCAAGTAAAGACAGCAAAGCAATCTCCGGTGCGCTCAGACTCGCCGAAGCGCGCACCATCAGCATGCAAGGAAATCCCAATTGAAAAAAACCGAGAATCGCCAAAATAGTAATGTCATGCAAGGACGCCTGAAACGGCAAAGCAAATGGCAGCATCATGAGTGCAGAGATAGATCCGCCCATAAATACAGCGGGGATCAGATCAACCGTATGCCCGGCTTTTTTCAATAAAATCACATTGACTGAGGCCGCAATTGGCACGCCAAGTCCGATCAGCATGCCAAGCAAACCACGCTGATCAACTTGCGAAATACTGCCTGCGAACATCCAGCATATACCGGCACAGGCAGCAGCAATAGCGAGCCAGGTTCTGCCTGGAATATGCTGACGCAGTATCAGCCATGCCAGAAAAGCGGTAAATAAGGGCGACAGACTTTCCATGATTGAGGTGTTGGCAACTGTCGTCATGGTAATTGCAATCATGAAGCAGCTATACATCGTCGCCCACATACATCCAGAAAGCAATCCTATCTTGCCAAGCAATCTCAGACGGGGAATGAAGGCTTTTTTATATTGCCTCAGCATGGCGACTGCGACAAATATGGCGGCAAAAAAACTGCGCCAGAAAGTCACTTCAAAATCGCGGGCACCATCAAGATGTCGCGTCAATACACCTGCGATACTCCATAAAGTTGCCGCGCAAATCATCAGGATCACCGCACGGCGATGACTCATGTTGTTCATCATAACTATCCAAATAAAAAACCCGTTTGACTGCTTGCGTAGGCAAGAGCGAAACGGGTTAATTCAGTACGACGCGGAACCACGCCGCATCGAACTAAAGAGCGATTACAAAAGCAATTACGCTACGTCGCGAGAAGCACGCTTACGCTCATGTTCTTTCAAGAAGCGTTTACGCAAACGGATACTCTTCGGTGTGACTTCAACCAATTCGTCATCCTCAATGAATTCAACTGCGTATTCCAGACTCATCTGAATTGGTGGTACCAGGCGTACCGCTTCATCGGTACCAGAAGAACGCACGTTGGTTAATTGCTTACCTTTGATCGGATTCACAACCAGATCGTTATCACGTGAGTGAATACCGATGATCATGCCTTCATACACTGGGTCGTTATGCACGACGAACATACGACCGCGGTCTTGCAATTTCCAGATAGCGTAGGCAACTGCTGCGCCATCATCTTGGGAAATCAATACACCGTTACGACGGCCAGCCATTTCACCTTTAGTGTTATCAACCGGTGCGTATTCATCAAACACGTGACTCATCAAGCCAGTACCGCGGGTCAATGTCATGAATTCGCCTTGGAAGCCGATCAGACCACGCGCTGGAATACGGTATTCCAAACGCACACGACCTTTGCCGTCCGGTTCCATATTTTGCAGGTCACCACGGCGGCGACCGAGTTCTTCCATTACGCCGCCTTGATTATTTTCTTCAACGTCAACTGTCAAGTTTTCATACGGCTCGTGGCGTACGCCATCGACCATTTTGAACACAACGCGTGGACGGGAAACCGCTAATTCGAAACCTTCACGACGCATGTTTTCGATCAAAATCGTCAAATGCAATTCGCCGCGACCAGAAACTTCATAAGTCGAATCATCGTTTTCAGCCTGCACAACACGCAACGCCATGTTCGACTTCAATTCGCGATCTAAACGATCACGGATCTGACGTGTAGTCACGAATTTACCTTCACGACCAGCTAATGGTGAGTTATTCACCATGAAGTTCATCGTCAATGTCGGTTCATCAATCTTCAACATTGGCAAACCTTCCGGTGTATCCGGTGCGCAAATGGTTGAGCCGATGCTGATTTCTTCAATACCGTTGATCAGCACGATATCGCCAGCCAGTGCTTCGTCAACCTGAACGCGGTCCAGGCCTTTAAACGTCAGTACCTGGTTGATACGAGCCTTGGTTGGCTTGTCATCCGGGCCGTTCATCCACACGACATCTTGCAGTGCCTTAACGCGACCACGCAAAATACGACCAACACCAATCTTGCCGACGTAAGAGGAGTATTCCAGTGACGTGATTTGCAATTGCAATGGGCCATTAGGATCATCTTCACGCGCAGGAACGTGCTTCAGGATAGCGTCGAACAGTGGTTCCATATTGCCATCGCGTACTGTATCTTCCAAACCAGCGTAGCCTTTGAAACCAGAAGCATAAACGATAGGGAAATCCAACTGTTCATCGGTCGCGCCGAGTTTGTCGAACAATTCAAATGTCGCGTTAACGGCTTTTTGCGGATCAGCGTTTTCACGGTCAATCTTATTCACAACAACGATAGGCTTCAAACCTAAAGCCAGAGCTTTACGCGTTACGAAACGCGTTTGTGGCATCGGGCCTTCTTGCGCGTCGACTAGCAACAACACACTGTCAACCATGGACAACACACGCTCCACTTCACCACCGAAATCCGCATGACCTGGAGTATCAACGATGTTGATGTGCGTGCCTTTGTATTCAACGGCGCAGTTTTTAGAAAGAATCGTGATACCACGTTCTTTTTCAATATCATTGGAGTCCATGACGCGATTATCAACTTGCTGGTTGTCGCGGAAAGTACCGGATTGACGCAGCAATTGGTCAACCAGTGTAGTTTTGCCGTGATCGACGTGAGCGATAATGGCGATGTTGCGGATAGCGCGTTTTGTATTTGACATGATAGCGAAAAAGAATAGGGAAATTCGGGTAACCCAAGATTATAGCATGCTGTACTGCACAACATTCCAATATTACGCAAAACTCCCATTATTTCAAGGAGTTACTACGCGTTGATGACAATTTCATGCAATTTTCCGAGCTAAATTGCAAGTTTGAAAAACTTCTATGAATTAAACGTCAGAACTGGTGGAGATCAGTCGCTCCGGCGCGAGTATCGTGTAGTCCTGCAATTGGGCTGAGCCAAGGAGTTGCTGGTCAGCCTGACGGTATACACGGACACGGCCGATGTCGGCAGGCACTAAGATGTCCTCTTTACCCAGGGCCAGTCGCTGGCCTTGCAGGAATCTTTTCGCAAGTTCATCGCTTAATTCGATTTTAGGAAAACTCGACAATAATGCATCAACGGGAGCCAGCAAAGAAAAGCGTGATGCTTCGTCCATCTCCGTCAGTGCATCAAGCGTAATCGATTTCTCCAGCACCAGATGACCAACATGCGTGCGACGCAGGGCTTGCAAGTGCGCGCCACAGCCAAGCGCTTTACCAATGTCTTCCCCCAACACGCGAATATAGGTTCCTTTGCTACAGCAAACATTTAAGGTCAGGAACGGCGCTTCATAGTTGACCAGTTCCAGCAAATGAATGCTTACGGCTCTTGCCTCACGTTCAAGTGTGATACCGGCGCGCGCATATTCATACAAAGGTTTGCCATCACGCTTCAGCGCAGAATACATCGGCGGCACTTGTTGAATATCACCGCGAAATTGCTCCAGCACATGCTGAATCTGCTGCTCACTGGCCGAAACAGAAGATGTCTCAATGACCTCGCCCTCCGTATCGCCCGTTGTCGAGCTGATACCAAGATGTACGATAGTCTGGTAAGTTTTATCCGCCTCCAGCAAGTCTTGCGAAAACTTAGTCGCCTCACCAAAACACAAAGGTAATAAGCCGGTAGCGAAAGGATCCAGAGTTCCGGTGTGCCCCGCCTTTTGCGCATTGAATAAGCGCTTGGCTTTAATCAGAGCATCATTGCTCGACAAACCAACAGGCTTATCCAGCAACAAAACGCCATGCACAGGAACACGAATACGCTTCTTAACGGGATTATTCATAGGCAATATCAGGAGGGAACTTCAGCAGAACCCGTTATGTGAACGGGTTCTGACTTTACAGACAGGTAGAGCGTTATTCTTCGCCGTCGTCTTTTGCACGCGTTGCGTTAGCTTCGTCGATTAATTTAGACATGGCGATACCACGCATGGTCGACGTGTCATGCACAAAGTGTAATTGCGGCAATGTGTGGATATGCAAACGCAAACCTAATTGATTGCGCAAGAATCCAGCCGCTTTTGACAGGCCATCAAGTGTATTTTTGATCGCAGCAGGATCATCTGCCAGTGTCGTGAAAAACACTTTGGCATGCGCATAATCCGGCGTCAATTGAATCTCCGTCAGCGTGATCATACCAACGCGCGGATCCTTTAATTCTGACCAAATAATTTCCGCCAGATCACGCTGAATCTGGTCTGCAACCCGCAGCCCGCGTCCGGGAATATTTTTACTATGTTTTGCCATAAAACCTAAATGCGCAAGGTGGACATTTGGTTCGTGGATCACCAGCTAAACGCTCTGGCTCTACACAAACATCAATGTCCACCCCGCCTTATTACTTCAATCGTTACTTCAATAAATACTTGTTTCCGGCATCAATTACAAAGTACGTGCGATTTCCTGGATTTCAAAAATTTCCAATTGATCACCGACCTGAATTTCATTGTAGTTCTTCAATGACAGACCGCACTCCATACCTGCACGAACTTCTTTCGCATCATCTTTGTAGCGCTTCAGAGAATCCAGTTCACCCGTCCAGGTCACCACATTGTTGCGCAACAGACGTACGGAAGAAGTACGCTTGATGACACCATCGATTACCAGGCAACCTGCGATTGCACCGACCTTACTGACCAGGAATACTTGCTTAACTTCAACCATACCAATGATCGTTTCGCGCTTTTCTGGTGCCAGCATGCCTGACAATGCCGCCTTAACTTCATCAACAGCATCGTAAATGATGTTGTAGTAACGGATGTCAACGCCATTGGACTCTGCCAGTTTACGTGCTGACGCATCAGCACGTGTATTAAAGCCGATGATGACCGCTTTGGAAGCCACCGCCAGATTAACGTCGTTCTCTGAAATACCACCCACTGCCGCGTGCACAACTTGTACCCGGACTTCGTTGGTCGACAATTTCTGCAAAGACTGAACCAAAGCTTCTTGTGAACCCTGAACGTCTGTTTTGACAATGATAGGCAAGTTTTTGACTTCGCCTTCACCCATGTTTTCAAACATGTTTTCCAGTTTAGCGGCTTGCTGCTTGGCCAGTTTGACGTCACGGAATTTACCTTGACGGAACAGAGCGATTTCACGCGCTTTGCGCTCGTCAGTCATGACCATGACTTCTTCACCGGCAGATGGTACTTCGGTCAAACCTTGAATCTCTACCGGAATAGATGGACCGGCTTCAGTGATGCTCTTACCATTTTCATCCAGCATCGCACGAACACGACCATAGGAAGAACCTGCCAGCACCACATCACCACGCTTCAATGTACCGGACTGAACCAGAATTGTTGCAACAGTACCGCGCCCCTTATCAAGACGGGACTCAACAACCAGACCCTTAGCTGGTGCGTCAACCGGCGCTTTCAGCTCCAACACTTCCGCTTGCAATAATACCTGCTCCAGCAAGGCATCAATACCTTGACCTGTCTTTGCAGACACAGGAACGAATGGAGAATCACCGCCGTACTCTTCCGGAACAACGCTCTCGGCAATCAACTCTTGCGTTACACGATCAGTGTTTGCGCCTGGCTTATCGACTTTATTAATTGCAACAACCAGCGGCACGCCTGCAGCTTTCGCATGTGCAATCGCCTCTTTCGTTTGCGGCATAACACCGTCGTCCGCAGCGACAACCAAAATGACAATATCCGTTGCCTTCGCACCGCGAGCACGCATTGCCGTAAAGGCTTCGTGACCTGGGGTGTCAAGGAAAGTGATCATGCCACGTGGTGTTTCAACGTGATACGCACCGATATGCTGCGTAATACCACCAGCTTCACCAGACGCCACTTTAGCGCGACGGATGTAATCGAGCAAAGATGTTTTACCGTGATCAACGTGACCCATAACCGTCACGACAGGTGCGCGCGGAGTGGATTCGTAATCAGCGTGCTCGGCCGTATCCGTCAGCATCGCCTCAGGATCATCAAGTTTCGCCGCGAATGCTTTGTGACCCATTTCTTCAACCAGAATCATTGCTGTTTCCTGATCGAGAACCTGATTGATCGTACACATCTGACCCAACTTCATCAGATGCTTAATCACTTCAGAAGCTTTAACCGACATCTTGTGCGCGAGTTCAGCAACTGTCAGTGTCTCAGGAACAAAAACATCCTTGACGATGGCCTCAACAGGAGCCTGGAAATTGGTTTCACGATCATCGTTCTGATGTGAACGACGGCCTTTAGGGCCGCCCTTCCAGCCATCGCGTCCACCGGAAGTATCGCCACGAGTTTTGATGCCAGCGCCACGCTTTTTAGCATCTTCTTGCCATGTCGAAGAAACATTCGCAGACTTGATCGATTTTTTATCAGCCACAACTGCTGGCTTTTTCTCATCTTTTTTATCCGTCGCTGGTTTTTTCTCACCGGCTTTTTTATCTGTAGGCTTATGCAACGTGCCTTCGGCAACTTTAGGCGCAACAACCGGTTCAGGCGCTTTCACAGGTCGGCGGGCAGCACTCATCATTTCTTTGATTTGTGCGACTTCATCTGCCACTTTTTTTCTGGCAATCTCTGTTACCGCTGCGCGCTCTGCTGCTTCTTTTGCATCAGCGACCGCTTTCTTTTTACTATCGTCAGCAATGACCCGCTTTTTGTCTTCTTCAGCTGTTGAAGGAGCGACGACCGCTGCTTCAGGCGCTGCTTTTGCAACTACCTTGCTAGCCTGCTCTGCCTTTAGCTTTTCAGCTTCGACTTTAGCAGCAGCTTCTGCTGCCAGTTCAGCCTCACGCAATGCTTGAGCCTGAGCTTCTTTTTCTGCTTCTAGCTTAGCCAGATGCTCTTGCTTCTTGATCAGTTCAGCTTCTTGCTGAGCAATCATTTCAGCTTCTTTACGAGCTTCTTCTTCATGACGTGCGATCTCAACCGGATCAACGACAATAGAAGCAGCTGCGCGAACCGGTTCTTCAGCGGCAGTTTCATCACGTTTAACAAAAGTACGTTTTTTGCGAACTTCGACCTGAATCGTACGTGACTTTCCTGTGGCATCTGCCTGCTTGATTTCAGTTGTTTCTTTGCGTGTCAGAGTGATTTTTTTCTTATCTGCGTCCGCAGCTACACCGTGAGAGCGACGCAGATGTTCCAGCAATCGATCTTTATCTTCTTTTGACAGCGCATCGGACGTCGAGCTTTTACTGACGCCTGCGGCACGCAATTGCGTGAGCAGCAAATCCGCTGACATCTTCAGCTCGGTGGCAAATTGGGCTACATTGTTACTCGCCATTCAGTCCTCTTTTTCTGTGTGCGCCTGATAAAACGCTTTAATGATCATAAACTCGGAATTATTTTGCTTCTACGAGTTTCCACGCTGCAGCCAACAAAGCCTTCGCATGATCATCATATTTAGCGTCGATGAGCTTCATCTCATCATCAGTCACATCTTCAAATGCATCTTTAATCAATTGGCGCGCACGTTCAGCAGATAAGGCCAAAATCGCTCCAAATTCGTCATACGCCAAGCCGCCAAAAGCATCCAACGTCTTGATACCAGCCAGACCTAACTTGCCGGCGATCACACGAGTCATACCCTCGAGATTGATCAGCGCATCCTCTACACCCTCGACACCTTCTTCAGAGGCGATTGCCTCAGTCAGCAAGGCATCTCTGGCACGATTACGCAATTCGTTGACGGTATCTTCATCGAAAGCGTCAATTTCCAGCATCTCGCTGATTGGCACATAAGCGATTTCTTCCAGGCTAGAGAAGCCCTCATCGACCAGAATATCGGCAACCTCTTGGTCCACGTCGAGTTTTTCCATGAACAAAGCACGAATACCGGCAGTTTCCTGCTCAGCTTTATTCGCAGACTCTTCTGCTGTCATGATGTTGATTTGCCAGCCAGTCAACTCAGCCGCCAGGCGTACATTTTGGCCACTGCGACCAATTGCAATCGCCAGATTTTCTTCATCAACAACCACGTCCATACCATGCTTCTCTTCATCAACCATGATAGAAGAGACATTCGCCGGAGCCAGAGCACCGATCACGAATTGTGCCGGGTCTTCAGACCACAAAACGATGTCTACACGTTCGCCGCCCAACTCACCAGTTACAGCCTGCACACGTGAGCCACGCATACCGACGCAAGTACCGATAGGATCAATACGCTTATCGCTAGTGTAAACTGCAATTTTGGCACGTACGCCGGGGTCACGCGCAGCGGATTTAATAACCAGTGAGCCTTGTTCAATTTCCGGCACTTCGAGCTCAAACAATTTCATGATGAACTCTGGTGCTGTGCGAGACAGGATGACTTGCGGACCACGGGCATTGCGATCAATACGCAAAATGTAAGCGCGAACGCGATCACCGACACGCAGATTTTCTTTAGGAATCATCTGATCACGAGGCAGGCGCGCCTCAATCTTACCGGACTCCACCACAGCTTCGCCGCGCTCCATGCGCTTAATGGTACCTGTGACCAAGGAATCACCACGCTCCAGGAAATCAGCCAGAATTTGCTCACGCTCGGCATCACGGATGCGCTGCAATACAACTTGCTTCGTATCTTGCGCAAAACGACGACCCAACTCAACGGACTCGATCGGCTCTTCGATGCACTCATCGACTTCAATATCTGGATATTGCTCAACTGCCTCGAAATGCAAAATTTCCTGATCCGGCAGTTGCAAACCTGCATCATCCGGCACAACGCGCCAGCGACGATAAGATTTGTACTCACCTGTATCCCGATCAATTTCTACGCGAATATCAACTTCGCCTTCGTAACGCTTCTTTGTGGCCTGTGCCAAAGCATGCTCCAGCGCACCAAAAACGATATCTTCATCGACGTTTTTTTCACGCGCCAGCACATCAACCAATAGTAAAACTTCGCGACTCATGCTTTGCGACTCCTAAAATCCACTTGCGGCACCAACCGTGCCTTATCCACATCGGCGAGCGTAAACTCCAGCATTGCCGCCCCGTCTTTACCTTCAAATTCCAACTTCAACGTATCACCTTCAGGCTCATGCAATACGCCTTCAAATGTTTTGCGATTTGCCGCACCCACCATAGGCAAACGCAATTTAATTGTCGCTTTCTCACCCGCAAAGCGCGCAAAATCTGCTAATTTCTTGAGCGGCCGATCCAAGCCAGGAGAGGATATCTCCAGACGTTCGTAAAGCACATTTTCGACCGTCAATACGTGCGACAACTGGTGACTGACTTTCTCACAGTCTTCGACTGTAATATTGCCTTTCTCCAGATCAGCAGGAAGATAGTCGATGTACACCCTGAACAAGCCACGCTCTGCCCGCTCAAAATCCACCAGATCGTATCCAGTACCATTCACGGTTTTTTCTATTAATTCCAACAACTGCAAGAGTGTTCTCCGAAAAGTGCCAGATTTACCTAAGCTGCGCGCATCACAGCATTGTTTCGCTAAAGCATTAAAACGCTTCGCCAAAAAAAAATGGGCAAAGCCCATCTTTTTTACAACGCCAGCATCGATTGCAAATGATGGAGGCAAATCTTCTAACTCCAAGATTATAAACGATTATTTACTCTATCGCAATGGAAAAACGAAGTAAATACTGGGTAAGCAACACATTAACCGCCCTTAGAGCGGCGACGCGCCGCAATACCTTGACCGATAGCCTGACCACTACCACGCGCAGTACCTCCATTGACCACACCGCCAGAACGTCGCGGACGCCCGGCATCAGGAAATCCCAGCGCAGTTTGCAAAGGATCTGGCTGACGAGGACGTTTTTTTCCCTGAGCATCACCATTCGTACCGCGAGGCGCACCAAACTCCGCGCGTGGCGCATTAAAGCGACCAGCTGGCTTATCAAACGGATTCACCGGACGACCGGGAGCTCTATTGCCATTAGGGCGGGCAGCAGGATCTTTGCCAACAGGCTTATCGCCGCCGACTTTCTCCAACCCGCTGAGCTTCAGCAAACTGCGTACAGCATCCTCTTCTAGCTCATCCCAGCGACCACGCTTTAGACCAGAGGGCAGTGTCATTGCACCGTACCGAGTACGAATCAGACGAGATACCGTCAAACCAACTGCCTCGAACATACGACGCACTTCGCGATTACGACCCTCGCCGATAACGACGCGATACCATTTATTAACGCCTTCGCCACCGCCATCCATAATTTTGGAAAATTGTGCCAGACCATCTTCAAGCTCAACGCCTGCCAATAATTTCTGGCGCATTCCCTCCTCCAGATCACCCAGTGTACGGACCGCGTATTCACGCTCAATGCCATACCGCGGATGCATCAGACGATTTGCCAGATCACCGGATGTCGTGAACAACAACAAACCCTCGGTGTTGTAATCAAGACGCCCGACTGCCAACCATTTACCGACCTTCATTTGCGGCAAACTGGCAAACACAGACTGGCGACCTTCAGGATCACTGGTGCTGACAATTTCCCCGGCCGGCTTGTGGTAGATCAGCACGCGCGGCGGTTTTTTACTGATTTTTCTTTGGATTGGCTTGCCGTTGATACGCACCGTATCCGTAGGCAAAATACGCTGACCAATGTGTGCCGGCTCCCCATTGACAGAAACGCGCCCGGCAACAATCAGGTCTTCCATATCACGACGAGAACCCAAACCAGCCTCCGCCAGCACCTTATGCAATTTAGGCGCATCGTCTTCGGCCGTCAAATCCCGACGCACAGGCTTAGCATTGCGCCCTTTGGCTTTATTCGCTGCATCAGCATCTGCATCAAATGCCTCAGATGTGACAAATGAAAATACATCATCCGCATTATTGGCAACTGGTTTCACACCCTGTCGCGCTCCGCGCGCCTGACTTGGATGTCGCCCTTTACCCGCATGCGAAGAGCGATTCCCAGCCCGCTCATCTCTTGGCCCACGCGCCCCCTGCATTCCTGCTACCTCGCGACGCGGCGACTCACCGCGCTCGGTTCGCTCACCCTGCGCCCGCGGCGCACGCGGCTTACGAACCACGCCTTCAGATGCTCCTTTACGGTCAGGTGCCGCCACGTCGATTGCAGCTACCGCTGAAGCCAAAGCATCTGCCTCAACCACATCCGACTTCGGTCGCGAGCGACGCAGATTACGCGGGCCTCTAACGCCACGCTTGGCGGTCTTCGGCGAAGAATCATCACTACCCGAGGCTTCTCCGGCAACGCTGGACTTAATATCGTCTGGATTATTTGTGTTCATTATTCTGTTCTAAATTTGACTGACTTAATGCCGAAGCATTCACATCGGATTCCGATGTCAACTCTTGACTTACCACCCCAACACTCACGTCGGCTTTTTGCGTGTCGTTTTGAGTGCCATTATTGGCCGTACTTAGTATTTCACTTTCCACCTCAACCTCTGTCGAGACAGACACCATCAGGTTTGCCACTCCCTCTGGCACTATTTCTGCAAGTTCATCCTGAAGCGGCAACATTTCCTGCTCAGCAAACATGTTCACCCCAAGTGCATCCAATTCCTGAACACCCTCTTCAGCAACATTATCTTTAGTCACCTGCTGCAGAGGAGGCAACTGATTCAGAGAGGACAATCCCAAATCATCCAAAAACTGTTTCGTCGTCGCAAACAATGATGGGCGACCAGGCACATCTCTATGCCCTATCGTTTCTATCCAGCCACGATCTTCTAATGTTTTGATCATCTGGGAGGCCACAGTAACACCGCGAATCTCCTCTATATCACCACGCGTCACAGGTTGACGATAAGCGATAATCGCCAGCGTCTCCAGCGTTGCTCTTGAATATCTGGGAGGCTTTTCAGGATTTAAGCGATCTATATAAGCACGCATCTCGGGACGGCTCTGAAAACGCCAGCCAGTAGACAAGCCCACCAGCTCAATACCTTTGTCCGACCAGTCAATACGCAAATCTTCCAGCATCGATTTAATCGTATCAGCACCAACTACTTCATTGGAATCGTCACTGTCCTGAAACAGTTTTTTCATCGTATTGACGGTAAGCGGCTCATGCGCGCATAGCAAGGCGGTTTCGAGAACTCGCTTGGCCTCAGCAGTATTCATGCAAACTCTTTAGCACATTGATTAGTTGATCTGATGAAGCATAGAACGGCACTGAAAGAAGCTCTTCAGCCAAAACCTGTTCTTTAATTTATGTCACTCTATAAGGTGACGGATGCCATCTAGGCGAACAATTACTGTTTGGCATTAACCAAAAGGATCATTGGTTATGCGTTCATTTCGCTGCGTGCATTTCATCACCGGATCAAGATCATTGTGCACTAGCGCACCACCAAACCGATCCAAACCATGATGAAACTTATTAAGCAACTTCGACACTGGATTGTAGTCCAGAATTTCGACTCAAATCAAAGAATAATCATCCGGCTAATAAAAAAGCCACGTTAATACGTGGCTTTTTTATTGTAATTCTGGTTGCGGGGGCAGGATTTGAACCTACGACCTTCGGGTTATGAGCCCGACGAGCTGCCAGACTGCTCCACCCCGCGTCTGAGAAACAAGACTATATCCGACTTTGCTGCTTTGCGCAATGACTTTCTCAGTTTTGTCTGTGCATCGCCGATGTTACACGCAAGTTTCCGGCGTTTTATGCGCACCTATACCACGCCTGAATTTGCCCTGGGATCGACAAAAATGACATCCTGATCTGGAGTGATACACTTAGGCTTGAATTACACTTCGCTCATCCGGTCGCGTACTTCACTTATGTTAATCCCTTCACCCAATTCCACTGTTTGTGCTATGAAATTTTGCTCCGAATGTGCATCGCCTGTTGTGATCGAAATCCCCGCTGACGACACTCGTGAGCGCCATGTCTGCCCCAGTTGCGGCACCATTCATTACCAGAATCCCAAAGTGGTCGTCGGCTCTATTCCAGTATGGGAAAATGACGGCGAAATACAGATACTCCTGTGCAAGCGTGCGATCGAACCGCGCTATGGGTATTGGACCTTGCCAGCAGGATTCATGGAGAATAATGAAACCACCAGTCAGGCAGCGCAAAGAGAAACCGTTGAAGAAGCCGGCGCCAATATCGCACTACATGAATTGTTCTCGATTCTGAATGTGCCGCACGTACATCAGGTTCATTTATTCTACCGGGCGACCTTGCTCGATACCAACTACCAAGCTGGTACCGAGAGCCTGGATGTGCAACTATTTACGGAAGAAAATATCCCCTGGGATGACATCGCCTTCCCAACAGTGAGTCATACCCTGAAGTTCTTCTTCAAGGATCTCGCACTGGTGAAGCAAGGCGGCGAATATAGCTTGCACGAACACGACATCTTTAAGCCGATGCGCAGCTAATTCAGTATTCACCACCTTCCCGTCATCAGCACAAAGAGACCCAGATGAATCCACAAGCTGAACGCATTAAAGCATTAAGTGCGGGTGTCTTCAGCTTGATTCTTGCCGTTGGCATCGCCCGGTTTGCCTACACGCCACTGTTAACAGTTATGCAGCAACAAGCAGGGCTGGGCATTTCTGCCGCCGGCTGGCTGGCGACATTCAATTACGCAGGCTATCTCAGCGGCGCATTGATCGCCTCCCAGATCAATGACTTACACCTCAAGGACAAACTCTACCGGACCGGCATGATATTAGCGGTAGTCAGCACGATCATGATGGGATTAAGCAGTAACCTCGTTATATGGATTATTTCCCGCTATCTTGCTGGATTATGCAGCGCTGCCGCTATGTTACTGGGCACTGGACTGATATTAAACTGGCTCATCCGGCACAACCACCGTAGTGAATTAGGTATTCATTTTTCCGGCCTGGGATTAGGTATTGCAGGCTGCGCTGCCGCAGTCGCACTCATGAGCCAGTCGCTCGACTGGCGCCAGCAATGGTTTGTGTTTTCTGCGATCGGATGTGTTCTGCTGATACCCGCACTACGCTGGCTGCCAGCACCAGATAGCAGTGCGCTAACGACCAGTGGCAAAGCGATGGAAGACAATCCACCTAGCGCTTTATTCTTAAAAATATTCATGGCAGCTTATTTTTGCGCAGGTGTGGGCTATGTCGTCAGTGCAACCTTTATTGTTGCCATCGTTGATCGCCTGCCCGGCTTAGCTGGAAAAGGAACCTTGGTGTTTTTTGCCATCGGCATTGCGGCAGCTCCCGCCTGCATCATCTGGGATCTGGTCGCGCGCAAAGTGGGAGACCTGAATGCATTATTGCTTGCCGCGATTCTGCAAACCGCCGGAATTTTATTACCCGTCGCGGTTGGCGGCCTCAATGCGGCGATCGCTGGCGCACTGCTGTTTGGCGGTACTTTTATCGGCATGGTTAGCCTGGTACTGAGCATGGCAGGTCGCTACTATCCGACGCGCCCGGCGAAAATGATGGGCAAAATGACGATTTCCTATGGCGTGGCCCAGATCATCGCACCTGCGATCACCGCCTGGTTCGCCGCACATCAAGGCGGCTATGCATCGGGTTTATATCTGGCGGCTGGCGCGATGATATTCGGCGTCGGACTATTATTTGCCTTAAAAGCCTTAGAAAATCGTGAGCTCAGGCAGCTAGCGGATTAATCTCGATCTGGCTTACACGCAGTTCCATCAACAGCTAATGTCAACGCGCCAGCAATACTCTCACCGAGGCTACCAACTCGTCTCACGCTCCGCTGTCGAGCTGATCTTATGAATACTCAGGTCCGCCCCTTCAAACTCCTCCTCAGGCTCCAAGCGAATTCCAACGATTTTTTTTAATCCACCGTAAATCAGCACACCGCCAGCAGCAGCGATGGCAACACCCAGCAACGTGCCGATCAACTGCGACATCAGGCTAACCCCACCGATACCACCCAGACTTTTCAAACCAAAAATACCGGCGGCAATTCCACCCCATGCACCGCATAATCCATGCAAAGGCCAGACACCCAGCACATCATCTATTTTCCATTTATTCTGCGTCCAGGTGAACATCACCACAAAAATTGCTCCCGCAATGCCGCCCGTCATAAGTGCGCCAAGAGGATGCATTAAATCGGATCCTGCACAAACAGCAACCAATCCGGCTAAAGGCCCGTTATAAACGAAACCAGGGTCATTTCTGCCCAGCACCAATGCAACCAAGGTTCCGCCAACCATGGCCATCAAGGAATTGATTGCAACCAGCCCATTCATCTTATCCAAGGTTTGCGCACTCATGACATTGAAACCAAACCAGCCCACTGTCAGCACCCAGGCGCCTAATGCCAGAAAAGGAATACTAGAAGGAGGATGCGCGGCAATAGCACCATTTTTCATATAGCGACCACGTCGCGCACCCAAAAGAACGACCGCTGGCAAAGCTACCCAACCACCAAACGCATGCACCACGACAGATCCGGCGAAATCATGAAACTCTTCTGAGAACATTGCCTTCAACCAAGCCTGAATACCAAAACGTTGATTCCACGCAATACCCTCAAAAAATGGGTACAAAACACCAACCAGCAAGGCGGTAGCAACCAATTGCGGGTAAAACTTGGCGCGTTCAGCAATACCTCCTGAAATAATTGCCGGAATCGCGGCAGCAAAGGTCAACAGAAAAAAGAATTTCACTAACTCAAAACCATTTTTTTCTGCCAAAACGTCAGCCCCGGCATAAAACTGGATACCATAGGCAACCGTGTAACCAATAAAAAAGTAAGCAATAGTCGATACGGCAAAATCCACCAAAATTTTAACCAAGGCGTTAACCTGATTTTTCTTGCGTACCGTTCCAAGCTCTAGAAATGCAAATCCGGCATGCATCGCTAAAATCATGATTGCGCCTAGCAAAATAAATAAGGCATCTGCGCCGCTTTTATGTGCGTCCATTACAAAAATCTCCCGATAAAAGTGCATTTTTAAATGAATAATGCACCTTAAAAGCAAAATTTATTCCAATTCGGTGCAAAATTTAAGTCCATGATTTATATAAAGAATTTTTCTGTGATTTTTTACCTCATAAGATCTGCACCAGAAAATGGCGTTTTTTTGGTGCAGTTACCAATCCGCTGCCAGGCCGTAGCATGATTCCTTGGCTAGAGGTTGATACGCCGTTTCCTGATGTTGAAACGGCGTTACTAGAAAAAGACGGCGCAGCAGGATTGCTGGCGGCTGGTGCAGATTTATCGGCCGAGCGATTGCTGGACGCCTATCAACACGGCATCTTTCCCTGGTTTTCAGAGGGGCAGCCTGTTTTATGGTGGTCTACTGATCCGCGCATGGTATTAAAAACAGCCGATTTCAAGTTATCCGATAGTCTGAAAAAGACACTCAAAAAAACCGCCAAAGATCCTCGCTGGGAATACCGCTTCGACAGCGCATTCGAACAAGTCATGCGTGCCTGTGCCGCACCACGCCGCGATGGCGCCGGCACCTGGATATCGGAAGAGATTATGGCGGGGTACTGCGCCCTGCATGCCGCGGGCTACGCTCACTCGTCCGAAGTCTGGCTTGATGGCGAGCTGGTTGGCGGTGCTTATGGCGTTTGCATAGGCCGCATGTTTTACGGCGAATCGATGTTTGCAAGAGTCAGCGATGCGTCAAAGATCGCCCTCGCCCATCTGGTATTTTTCTTACGTGAAAACGACGTGGAAATGATAGACTGCCAGCAGCAGACCGCGCATCTGGCGTCTCTGGGCGCCAGGCCGATCAGTCGCAGCGATTTCATCGCTCACCTGCAACATGCAATTTGCCTGCCGCCTATTTTGAGCTGGACGCCGATTACCTGGATGAATAAGTAGTGACTCAACTCAACGAATTACCATTTTCCAGCATACAGTTTTATGCAACCGCACCCTATCCATGCAGCTATCTGGATGGACTGCAAGCACGCTCGCAGGTTGCGGCTCCCGCGCATTTGATCAATGCCGATACCTATTCCGAATTAATCAAAAACGGTTTTCGCCGCAGCGGGATTTTTATTTACCGCCCTCATTGCGATACCTGTCAGGCCTGTACGCCAGTACGTGTGCGCATCCGTGAATTCACTACCAATCGCAGTCAGCGCCGCGCTCAAAGCAAGCACAGCAATCTGGTAGCCCGTGTTGCATCACTCACCTATTCGCACGAACATTACGAGTTGTATCACCGCTATCAAAATCAACGCCATGCAGGTGGCGGCATGGATCACGACAGCCGTGATCAATATGCGCAATTTTTATTGCAAAGCCGGGTAAATACACGTCTGGTCGAGTTCCGCGACGAGCAGGATATTCTGCGCATGGTGAGTATTATTGACATCCTGAGTGATGGCCTATCGTCGGTTTATGCTTTTTATGATCCGGACGATCACGCCGCATCGTACGGCACTTTTAACGTGCTCTGGCAGATCAAACAGTGTCGCGAGCTGAACTTAGCGTATTTGTATCTGGGTTACTGGATCGCCGCCAGTCCAAAGATGGCATACAAAACCAACTTCAAGCCACTGGATGGATTACTACAAGGACACTGGCAAGCACTTTAATCAGGTCGTAGCAACTCGGGCGACACATCCCAATTCGCATGCGATCTACCCGAAACCACGAATACCTGTCACCGCAACATATACTGGGTGATGTATGTTTTTAATCACCATATATAAATTGCGGAATCAAGCCTATTTTTACCTATACTCCCCCTAATTAATAAAATCATGCCTGATAAATTATTCTATGCCTTAGCGCGGCCGCTACTCTTTTCGATGGACGCAGAAGAGGCGCACAACTTCACTCTACCCGCCCTGCGACGCTCGGCAGCGTTGGGCCTGACCAAACTCATTGCCAAACCCGCCAGCGATCCACGCACGGTCATGGGCATTACCTTCCCCAATCCGGTTGGCCTAGCAGCAGGCCTCGACAAAGACGGTGCGTATATCGATGGCCTGGCGAGCCTGGGTTTTGGCTCGATTGAAATCGGTACCGTGACACCCCGTGCGCAGGCAGGCAATCCTAAGCCGCGCATGTTCCGTCTACCCAAGGCCAACGCCATCATCAACCGCATGGGATTTAATAATGGTGGCGTTGATGCCTTCGTCAACAATGTGCAGGCGTCGCGGTTTTATCAGGACAAGCAAGGCGTCCTGGGGCTGAATATCGGTAAAAATGCCGATACACCGGTCGAACGCGCTGCTGACGACTACCTGCTCTGCCTGGCAAAAGTCTACCCCTACGCCAGCTACGTGACGGTCAACATCTCATCACCGAACACCAAAAATCTGCGCCAGCTGCAAGGTGCCAGCGAAGTCGATGCCCTGTTATCACAACTCAAAGACGCGCAACAACGACTCGCCGACCAGCACAAACGTTATGTACCCCTGGCATTAAAAATCGCTCCTGACATGGATAGCGAACAAATCAAGAACATCGCCGAAGCGCTGTTACGTCACAAGATCGATGGCGTCATCGCCACCAACACCACAATCACCCGCGATGCGGTCAAAGGTCTTGAGCACGGAGAAGAAGCTGGCGGATTGTCAGGTGAACCGGTGTTCGAATTATCCAATCAAGTGATACGCGCACTCAAATCCGAGCTTGGCGACACCTTGCCGATTATCGGTGTCGGCGGCATTTTTTCCGGAGAAGATGCGCAAGCCAAAATGCGCGCAGGTGCTGCCTTAGTACAGGTATATTCAGGCCTGATTTATCGCGGCCCGGCACTGGTCAGGGAGTGCGCTGCAGCTTTGCGCAATTCACGCTAAAGTAACTGGGTTTTCTGTACCGACCTCCCCCTCTGTGCGGAGCCAGATAACCCTCATTCCTCCCATCACGACTCTCTTATTTATGCAAACGACACAACTCGGCACCAGCAACTTACACGTATCCAAAATCTGTCTAGGTACCATGACTTTCGGCGAGCAAAATAGCGAAGCCGACGCCCATAGCCAGCTTGACTATGCCTTGGAACGCGGCATTAATTTTATCGATACCGCCGAGATGTATCCAGTCATGCCACGTGCCGAAACCCAAGGCTCCACCGAGCGTTACATCGGCACCTGGCTCAAAAAATCTGGCAAGCGCAAAGACATTATTCTGGCTACCAAAGCAGCAGGCCCGTCACGCGGCTTCGGCTGGATACGCAATGGGGATACGGACCTTTCACCTGCCAACATCCGAGCCGCCGTTGAAACCAGCCTGCAACGACTACAAACCGATTACATTGATCTGTATCAACTGCACTGGCCAAGTCGCAATGCACCAATCTTTGGGCAAAAATCCTTCGACCCGGCGCTGGAACGTCCGTCGGTAGCGATCGCCGACACATTAGGCGCACTCGACGAACTCGTCAAAGCAGGCAAGATCCGCCAGATCGGCGTATCCAACGAAACCGCCTGGGGTGTCGGCGAATTCGTCAAGCAAGCCGGACAACAATCCGTTGCCCGTATTGTCTCCATTCAAAATGCCTACAACCTCGTCAACCGCAGCTTTGAACAAGGTCTGGATGAAACCTGCTTCCGCGAAAACGTCGGCCTGCTTGCCTACAGCCCGCTCGCTTTCGGCCAACTTACCAATAAATACAATGAAGATGCCAGCGCCGCTGGCCGACTGACACGCTTTCCGGCAACCTGGAGCCCACGCTACATGCGCCCGACTGTCTTCGAGGCCAGTCGCCGCTATGCCGAACTGGCCCGCACCCACGGGCTGACGCCAACGCAACTCGCCCTCACCTGGTGCTACTCACGCTGGTTCGTCGCCAGCACAATTATTGGCGCCACCAATCTGACGCAGCTCAAAGAAAACATCGACGCCTTTGACATCCAGCTGCCGGATGAGCTGATCGCCGGCGTCAACGCGATTCATGCAGAGTTGTGCAATCCTGGGCAATAAAATAACGTGCTAACCCGCCCCCCCCCTCGCCTGATGTTCACAAGAACTACTTGGAAGACTCAGTTGAGGTAATTTTTCCATAACGATAGCGGACCGCATCACGTCCGCTATCGCGTTATCCCAGCTCGTCAGCAGCAATCAAGCAGATAATTACCCCTAGCACTGGAATCTGACAGCAATACAAGCCTGACAAAAAAAACAGTAGCGAAATAGTACGTACGTAGCACAAAAACATCATAAAGCCATTGACGGCTGTTATTTTAAATTCTATTATTTCTGCAATGACAGAAATAAAGGAAATATCATGCAACTCACTCCCACAATGCAAAAGTACATTCTCCATTGGGGCGAAATGGGTACTCGATGGGGAGTCAACCGTACTGTAGCTCAAATCCATGCGCTGCTTTTTCTGTGCAACAAACCACTGCCAGCCGAGGATATTGCCGATACGCTAAATGTCGCCCGCTCCAACGTCAGCAACAGTCTGAAGGAATTACAAAGCTGGGGGCTGGTAAAAATTACCCATGTGCTGGACGACCGGCGGGATCATTTTGTAGCCTTGCAAGATGTCTGGGAGATATTTCGCGTGATCAGCGAAGAACGTAAACGCCGCGAAATTGATCCGACCCTGACTGTATTGCGGGAATGCGCCTTGGAGGCAGAAAACGATCCTGGATTGGAAGCGGCGACTAAAGCCAAAATGGATCAAGTGCTGGCTTTTTTAGAAATGCTGACCGCTACCTATGAAGACTATAAACATCTGCCACCGGCAACCTTGCAGCGCTTCTTAAAAATGGGCGGTAAGGTGGCGCGCCTGATCAGTAATGATTGATGCTCAAGCTTGCTCATGAACTAATCATGAGCAAGTAAAAATATCCGAAACAATTTTGACACAAGGAGCAACTAAAATGAGCGCCATAAGCACCCCAAAACTGACATTGTATTTCGATGGCAATTGCCCTTTCTGCGCGGCAGAAATGCATAGACTAAAAAATTGGAATAACGCTGGCAATCTGGCGTTTACCGATATCGCTGCCGGTGATTTTTCACCTGATTTTTTGGGGGTGACGATGCAGGCGCTAGGTCAGGAATTGCATAGCCTGACGGATCAAGGTGAGCTGTTGGTTGGGCTAGACAGTATGCTGGTCGCTTATACCTTGGTGGGTCGTGCATGGATGGTTGCGCCTTTACGCATACGCTTGCTGCGTCCTGCACTGTCTAGCCTATATCGCAGTTTCGCCCGTAATCGCTACCGGATGTCAGCCTTACTCGGTTACAAAATACCGGCCTGCGATGAAGGCGTATGCCGCAGAGAGAATCCGTTTCTATAATCGGTGTTTTATCTCCGCTTTTTTTTTCGCTTTTTTTTTCACCCGTTATTTCTGTCTATACAGAAATTAGAGACACAAAATGAATTCCATGACAAAAAACACAAAAAGAATCTGGCTAGTCAGATGGATGTACGCCGCTGCCGCGATGCATTTGTTGGTCGGGGCTTTACTGCCCTGGATCGCCAATGCGCCCATCTTTAATCACTACCATCACGGGATAGAACTCGCCTTCTGGGGTGATGCCTGGAATAGCCTGAGTGCACTGAGTGCTACAAGTACTTCGACGATTCGTGCCCAGCAAGTCTGGTGGATATCGCTGTTTGGGCCGACGGTGCAATCCACCGCGATCTGGATGGGCGCACTGGTCTATTTTGGCGATCAGCAACGTAGCAGCTTTGCCTGGAAAGCATTGATCAGTGGGATAGCCGTCTGGGCGCCGCAAGACATGCTGATCTCGTTACAAGCTAACTGCTGGAACCATGTCTGGGTTGACCTGTTCGCGGTAATCAGTATGTTACCGCCGCTGATCTGCCTATGGCGCGAGGATCAAACCACTTTGACAAAGGCAGCATCATGATTAGCATTCTATGGATTTTAGTGGCGCAAGGTGTCTTAGGTGCATTAGATGTGCTGATCAACCACGAGCGGCGCGAAGGCTTGCCGCAACGACCTAGCGCCATTCTGGAGCAGGCCATCCATGGCGCGCGGGAACTCTTATATGCCGTTGTATTTGCCGGTCTTGCCTGGTTTGAGTGGCACGGGATCTGGGCATGGCTGTTCGCTGGCATATTAGTGATTGAAGTAGTTCTGACAGCCTGGGATTTTGTCGAAGAAGACCGGACACGATCACTATCAGCAACCGAGCGTGTCATGCATCTAATGTTAAGCATGGGTGGCGGTGCTTATTGCGCCTTGCTGATCCCCATTTTGCTTCGATGGATAGCTTTACCGGATGCCTTGCATAAGACTCACTACGGTATCTGGACATGGATACTAAGTGCCATGAGTATCGGCGTATTCGTTTGGGGATTGCGTGATGCCTGGGCATCGTGGTCACTTCGCCCAGTCAGTGCCGCAACTTTCCGAGATTCTTACCACAGGGAGTTCGTATGAACATTCTCGTAACAGGCGCCGGCGGACTCATTGGCAGCCATCTTGTTGCTGCTTTACATGCAATGGGCAAGCGGGTCATCGCGGCCAGCCGTAGCAAACCTGCGGAGCTTCCTGACGTCGAATGGCATGCTATCAATTTTGCCAGCATGACCAGTGCCGATGCCTGGCTACCGTACTTACGGGAGATTGATGTGGTGGTAAATTGCGTCGGCATTATTCGCGAAGTGCACGAAGGTGACTTTGATCTGCTGCACTACGCAGCACCTGTCGCTCTGTTTGCCGCATGTGAACAACTTGGTAGGCCTCGTGTCATTCAAATTTCCGCATTGGGCAGCAAGGCAAACGCATCGACCGGATACTGGCGTAGTAAAGGACGGGCGGAAGACGATTTACGGCAACGTAATCTGACAGCGACCATCATTCGCCCCTCATTGGTATATGGTGACCAGGGTGCCAGCAGTACATTATTTCTGAGCCTTGCGACCTTGCCGTTGCTGGCAATGCCAATGGCTCATCATGCGCTGGTGCAACCCATTCATATCGATGATCTGACCAGCGTATTGTGTAAACTGATCTGCACAGAGGAAGAGGTTTGGTGCGAACTTGCAACTGTTGGGCCGCGCGCCATGAGTATGGCCGCCTACCTGTCAGCATTGCGCGACGGTATGAAGGCTGCCCCAGCAAAGGTACTGGAACTGCCACTGCCGGTAGCAAGGGTCGCCGCCGCCATTGCAGAACGACATCCTGCCAGTGCCCTGACACCAGAATCACTAATCATGTTGACCGAAAGCGCCGATGGCTCTAACACTGCCGATGCGCAAGCAATGACCAGCCTGCTCGGCTACGCACCACGCGATCCGGCAAATTTTACGAGAGCAGAACAACGCTATCCCGCCGTACTCAGCTGGGGCCTGCCAATGATGCGTATGACGCTCGCAGCATTGTGGCTGATCACTGCTTATGTATCGTGGTTTTGCTGGCCGCAACAAGAAAGCATGCACTGGTTAGCCGCCTGTGGCATACCGGCTCAATGGCAACAGTCAAGCTTACTGGCAGCAAGCCTGACGGATGCGACAATCGGTCTGGCACTAATGTTTTGCTACTGCCGCTGGTTATGGCCTTTGCAATGCGGACTGGTCGCAACGTATACGATAATCCTGACAATTTTTTTACCTGAATTCTGGCTACACCCGTTTGGACCACTGAGTAAAAATATTCCCCTGCTGGCAATCATGTTCGTCATGTGGCGCATCAGCGGAGCAACGCCCGAGCTGGCAATGCCACTGGTATCCGTTCACTCACCTCAAAATTCGGTTAAATAACATGGACTATCTCACCATCAAAACCCTGCATATTCTGTCCGCTACACTGATGTTTGGCACAGGATTCGGCACCGCTTTTTATATGTTCTTCACTAATCGCAGCGGCAACATAGAAGCCATCGCTGTGGTTACCCGATGGGTCGCTCGTGCAGACTGGTGGTTCACGACGCCAGCAGTGATTATTCAACCGCTATCCGGTTTCTGGATGATACGGCTCGCTGGATTTTCTCTTGATTCAGTCTGGATCGTCTGGTCGCTGGGCCTGTACATCATGGCAGGTATCTGCTGGCTCCCCGTCATCTGGCTGCAACTAAAGATGCGTGATATGGCAACGCTGGCCGCGCTCAAAAAAACGACACTCCCCGATCAATACTGGCGTTATGAAAAAATCTGGATCGCCCTGGGATTCCCAGCGTTTTCTGGATTATTAGTCGTGTATTGGTTGATGGTACATAAGCCGGTATAGGCAGTGAGCATGTAACATCATTTATCGCTAATTGGATATGACGGTAATTTTGTTCGAAAAACGGTGCGCTTAATCTGCACTCTTAATCTGCGCTCTTAATTTGAATACGTAAATTACGTATTCAAATTGCGTAAGCACCAAGTGCCCTGATTTTGTTGCCCCTCAATAAATTTTATTTTTTAGACAACAAATCTACGCTAAAATAGCGGCGAATTTTATTCACAAATCCCGCTGTCATCATTAACGAAGCCACATCGAAAGAATCGTAATGCAAAGCACTACACCTGATATTACGTCTGAAATTACGCCTAAAACAATCATCAGCACGCCACCAAAACAACGCGCTGATTTGATTCCTTACGCCAATGAAAATACCTTATTTATCATCATGGCAGTCGTTTCTGCACTAGGATGGATATTATTGACACTTTGTACTATCGGTCTGATCTGGATCATCATGCTGATGCTATATGTGGTTGGACTTGCTGCATTTTCGTATTTTATTTCTTACGTGCGAGGTAACGGTGTTCGTGTAACTGCAGAACAATTCCCGGATTTGCATGCACGCTTCGAGACTTGTTGCCACACGGTAGGCATGAAAAAGCGTCCTGAGTTTTATCTCGTGACGGGAAACGGCGTATTAAACGCCTTCGCTACTCGCTTCCTGCATCGCTATTACGTGGTTCTGTATTCAGAAATTATTGACGCTTTGGAGGACGATCCTGAAGCCTTGAATTTCTATATCGGCCATGAACTTGGCCACATCGCACAAAAACACCTGGTACATCACTGGTGGCTGGTATTTGCGCGCTGGATTCCTCTCTTGGGTAGCGCATACTCACGCGCCAGAGAATACACCTGTGATCAATACGGTTTGCTGTGTACCAATAACAAACGCAGTGCAGTACGTGCATTATCAGTTCTGGCCGCCGGCAGTCAACGCTGGAAAACCATGAATACGCAAGCCTATATTGAGCAAACAGCACAGACAAATGGGTTTTGGATGTCACTCAACGAGCTCACGGCCGACTACCCTTGGTTATGCAAACGGGTGGCGCGTATTCAACTTGAGCGGAAAGAAAAATTCCCTCGCCGGAATGTCTTGGCTTGGATCTTTGCTACCTTAATTCCAAACACAGGATTTGGTCTGATAGGAGCAGTCATTGTATACATCTATCTAGGCATTTTTCTGGTACCTATCGGCCTTGCGGCGTACAGTAGCTATTCTGCGAAAGAGAAAATTGCTGCTGAGCGTGAAGCGCAAGCACCCGTCAGAAATCAACTCAGCAAAGCTTATGATGCCGGTATGATCGCCGCCGAATTGGTACTGGAGAACTACAAACAAGAACATTTAGTCCCTGATTCATTGGACAGACTCGGCTTTAAAAATCCAGAGCCTGACATCATCAAGACGGCCTCTATTGACCCTCAAGCGCAAATCACCTTAGAACTTAATCCGCCATTGAACGACAAAATGCTCAAATTGACTTTATCGACAGACGACGATGATGAAATGATCTGGGTATGCACAATCAGCGGCAAAGTTCATCAAGCCGCGTTACCTGAAGGTTGTTCGAACCCCGACGCTGTCACAGAAAGCGATAGCAAATCCGAATCATCGTTATTTTGGAAACTGTTCTCGAAAATGCTGTGATTTTTTGAGTGTGTATTAAGGTCTCAGCTCGTCATCTATTGGCATCCATGCGCTACCAATAAATGATGGCCAATGACTACAAGTAGTTACTGACACCGCCAACACGCATAGTAAAAAAGCCTGAGAGGACTTGATGTTCTCTCAGGCTTTTTACAATCACCACTCGGCTTGGCATGACAAGTCTGGCTACTGCGCAGGACTCACCACCACCGGCACATTACACAGATCAATGTGCCCTGCCGGAACTTTATACCAGTCACCACCACGGTTACGCTGTGCCTCAACGATGGATTTAAATGTCGGTGTGTCGGTACGAATGATTTCTAATTTGCTGCGCTCGGCCTGGGGCACATCGGCGGCAATACGAATCGATGTTATTGGCGTCATTTCTTCTGGTTTTTCATAGAAGCCCAAGGCACCTTTACCACGTGGCATCGTGGTCAATAACTCCATGCCCTGCATCACGCGCCCTACCACCGTGATATTGCGATCTAACTGACGCGGTGCCTGACCGGTGATGACATAGAGCGAAGTTCCATCGCCGCTATTTGACTCGTTGCCACGAGCGACACCAACGGCCGCATAGCAATGCGCGAGCCAGGCGGTGCCGTTTTTCGGATCGCGCCCAGCAGGAAAACCATTGGCGTGTCCAACCTGAGGTGCATAGCCATCGACATCGGGTAAGTGCGTGAACGGAAGTTTTTTGTCGTATTTGACGGTAAACTCCGGTTCAAGATTTTTGCTGGCAGTTTTGACTTCACGCTTTTTAGCTGGATTTTCATCTTCGGGGTCTGCCCATTGCACGACATAATTTTCTTGTGAACGAACGATCGCCAGCCCGTTGAAATATCCCTCCCTGACCAGAGCTTTGATATTTTTCGCATGATTCGGCGCAAAGTCGGGTGCCAGTTCCATCACGACACGACCTTTTTCCAGTTCCATATATAAGGTATTTTCAGGATCGAGCGCGCGCCAGTCTGCGGCGCTGGAGGCCTTAACCAGGTCAGCCATTGCAGGTTTCGCTTTAGGTTTAGATTCTTCCGCAACCGCATACGAATGCGGCATCCATCCCAGAGTGCCGAGTAAAGTACAGACGATAAAAGGGACCGTCAAATAGGTAGATAAGTAAGTGGATGAGCAGCTAGGCTTGAGCGAACGACGCATGTAATGACTCCGGAGTATGGATGCACAATGAATGGAAAGCCGGGTTGATTGCTTTGTGAGCAGGCATATGACGGTACGCGATAGGCGACAATTTGTCCAGACGCAGAAAAATGTAGATTCTCACTGCTGAGCCATGCAGGAGGAGCGGGAACCTGAGTTAAACTATATTTAATTCAGCTCAACTGCCTTGATCCCAATATGAAAAAACTACATTCAGGATTTACCTTAGTTGAAATGATGGTCGTGATCGCCGTCATCGGGATACTGGCAGCGATGGCCTACCCTTCATTTCAGTACCGGATCATACAAAAACAAATCGAATCGATTACACCATTGACCGACGTCGCAAAAAAACCAGTGGCAGCAATATGGGCCGCGACACAAAAAATGCCTGCGGATAATGCGGCAGCCGGATTGCCAAGTGCCGACAAAATGGTCAACAACTTTGTCAGCAGCGTCAGCGTTACCGACGGCGTGATCAACGTAACATTTGGCAATCAGGCAAATGGCGTCATTAAAGGAAAAGTCCTGACCATGCGGCCAGCGGTCGTTGCCGATGCGCCTGTGGTTCCTGTGGAATGGGTCTGTGGCAGCGCCGATGTACCGGAAAAGATGACAGTCAAAGGCATAGACCAGACCACTATTCCGCCCGGGATGCTGCCGTTTAGTTGCAGGAAGCGTAGCAAGTAAGCGGGCGTAATAGGCAGGCTATAGGCTGGCGGTATTTTATTGAACCTCATGTCAAACCCGATCACTATTTTTCACGATTTTCTTGGTCACACTTCACCCTGGATATCCGGATGAATCTGGCTATGTTTTCTTTAACCTGAAAATTCGCCCGATGAACCGCGTTTGATCAACTTCATTCTCGAATGAATAAGTGAATGGATAAGTAGATAAATAGGTAGATAAACAGTAGAACACGTTTATTTTATGCGGCTCGCAGCCACATTTCAGCCGGAGAGCCGCATGATTATTGCGGATTCTGTTTCAGCTCTCACTGTCCCGATTTTAATTTAATGCATTGCGCATCCTTGTAAGGGCCGCTTGCCTTGTCCCAGCCTTCACCCGGCGAGGTTTGCGAACAGACCTCAGTCGTCTCGATTTTGCTGCGCCATTTGTACCAATCTGCAGGAGCGGCAGATATTGCAACCGGAACAGACAGGCAAAATACAACGATCAACAGATTGCCGATTTTTTTCATTGAATTTTTTACTACGTTTTTCATTGCATTTATCATTATCCACAGCGCCTTTGATCTGTCCTGATCATAAGAACGGCTATCATCACTAGCGCTGGAGGACTTGTTGTGCCAGAGAGCTTTTGGCAAAATTGACCGCTGCTTGAAACTGCACCGCGTCATGAACACCTGCAAGTTAGCGACAAATCCAGTAATACATTATACGTTCGATATTACTGAAGGCAGTTTTCGCTGCCAATCGCGGCAAGGAATCACGTACCATAAACTCACAGACAAGAACCATGCACGCACCAACCCACTCATTTTTTTATCTGCGAACACGACAATGACAACCAAGACACCTCAGCCTGGTGCAGTAATGACGGAACGTTGTCCGGGTTTCGCCGTGCTATACCGCTGGCGACTGCACCCGGGATCAGAAGCCGGATTTATTGAAGCCTGGACACGTATTTCTGAGCTGTACCTGACTCAACGCGGCTCACTGGGATCGCGCCTGCACAAAGGCGACGATGGAATCTGGTATAGCTACGCACAATGGCCTAGTGCCGCAGCCAGGGATGCTGCTTTTGCGAGTGCCTCTTTAGATGCAATGGCGGCGGCGCAAATGCGTGTTGCAATCGCCGAGAGTCTGCCAGAAGTGATATTGGCGCCGGTGTCAGATTTGCTCAAGCTGGCAAATGAGGCCTAGCTTGAGCAATAAGACTTGAACAGCCGAGATGATTGCCACGAATATTATCCATTGACTATTCAGGACTTACGCAAAACGATCAGTGACTTACCGCCAGTCACATTGAACCCGCAGACTTGACGCGGCTTACAAAGGATTTTCGTGCCAAAAGGCGCACTCAGCTTAGGGATTCGCTCACGGATTCATTTAGGGAATTTTTAACAAGCCTTTAATCGATATTTTCTGGAGCCGCTTACTCCTGCCTTTTTTCTAAGTGTCTCATTATCTTTGTGTCGCTGGGGTAAGCGGTATTGGTTTTTGCGCAATTTTTACTATTTATTCATGTCGACATCGGTATTCTTGAAACAAATTTACTTATATCAAAACCACATATAAGCAAATAAATACTAAGTAGTTTGGAATAAAGCCCTTAGCTATTACGATTCCTCCTCTTAATGTGAGGTGGTATGACTTTAACCTATGTGATTTCTGGATTTGCGGTGGGTACGCTGGTCGGCTTGACTGGAGTAGGCGGCGGATCATTGATGACGCCTTTGCTGACCTTATTGTTCGGCGTGTCGCCTAGTGTCGCCGTCGGCACCGATCTAGCTTTTGCATCGATCACCAAGGCTACCGGCACATTCACACATCGCTTGCGCGGTACAGTGGACTGGCATGTTGTGCGTTTGCTGTGCTATGGCGCATTGCCTGCGGCGTTGATCGCCACGCTGAGCCTGAAGTATTTTGGCACGCTGAATAAAGAAATCGGTCAGGTAATCCGCTATTCCATTGCCGGATCTGTCTTGCTGACTGTCATCGCATTGCTGTTCAAGGCTAAAATGTTAGCTTGGCTCAATCGTCATCCGGAAAAACAATTGCATGGCACGTCCTTGGCCGTAGCGACAATTGTTTCCGGTGCTTTGCTCGGTACGCTGGTTACGATTTCATCGATCGGTGCAGGCGCGATTGGTGCGACTCTGCTGGTGATGCTGTATCCGCGTATGTCAGCAGCACATATCGCCGGGACAGACATTGCCTATGCGGTACCGTTGACGGCTATCGCTGCGGTAGGTCACTGGTGGCTGGGATCGATTAATTGGGAATTACTCGGGACATTATTGCTCGGCTCTTTGCCAGGTATCACAATAGGATCCATGGCTGCACGCGCTGTACCAGAAAAATTTTTACGCGGATTGCTTGCCACGACACTGACGCTGGTTGCTGCCAAGCTGGTTCTATAAGCTGCCGTCCGCAATTATTTGCAACGATTGTTTATCATTATTTCGTCACCCTTCAAGCGAATTTTAGGATTAGATTATGTATCGCTACGATCAACACGATCATCAAATCATCAAAGAACGGATTGCCCAATTCCGTGATCAGGTAAGTCGCCGGATTTCAAATGAGCTGTCTGAAGATGAGTTCCGTATCCTGCGCTTGCAAAACGGTTTATACATGCAGCGTCACGCTTATATGCTGCGTGTGGCGGTTCCCTACGGCATGCTATCGTCGGCGCAAGTACGTAAATTTGCGCATATCGCGCGCAAATATGATCGTGGCTATGGTCACTTCACGACGCGTCAGAATATTCAGTACAACTGGATCAATCTCGAAGACACACCAGATATTCTGGAAGAATTAGCCTCGGTAGAAATGCATGCCATCCAGACCTCCGGTAACTGCATGCGCAATATTACGTCGGATGAATTTGCCGGTGTGGCTGCGGACGAAATCATTGATCCGCGTGCCTATGCTGAAATTTTGCGTCAGTGGACGACTTTCCATCCTGAGTTCGCTTACTTACCGCGTAAATTTAAAATCGCCATCAATGGATCGAAAGAAGATCGCGCCGCGATTGCGGTGCATGACATTGGTCTGACAGTCGTCTATAACGAAGCTGGCGACGTCGGCTTTAAAGTCATGGTCGGTGGCGGCATGGGGCGTACACCTATTCTTGGCAGTGTCATACGTGAGTTCTTGCCATGGCAGCATGTGATGACCTACCTGGAAGCGATCCTGCGTATTTATAACCAGTATGGTCGCCGCGATAATATCTACAAAGCACGTATCAAAATTCTGGTGAAAGCAATCGGCGCTGAAGAGTTCGCCCGTCAGGTGGAAGAAGAATGGCAAGACATTAAAGATGGTCCTGCCACATTAACGGAAGCCGAATTAAAACGCGTCGCCAGTTACTTCACGACACCGGACTACGAGACCTTAGCCGCCAGCGATGCGACATATGAACAGCATCTGGCGGACAATAAAGCCTTCGCCAACTGGGTCAAACGTAATGTGAAACCGCACAAAGTTACTGGTTACTCTGCAGTTGTTTTATCCCTGAAAAAGCCCGGTGTGCCTCCGGGTGATGCGAGTGCAGAACAAATGGATTTTGTGGCTGATCTGGCGGATCAGTTCAGCTTCGGTGAGTTGCGTGTTACGCATGAACAAAATCTGGTGTTGTCTGATGTCAAGCAGTCCGATTTGTTCAAGGTATGGCAAGAAGCCAAGGCACATGGTCTGGCAACGCCGAACATCGGCTTGCTGACCGATATGATCTGCTGCCCGGGCGGCGATTTCTGCGCGCTGGCGAATGCTAAATCGATTCCTATCGCACTGGATATTACCGATCGTTTTAATGACCTCGACTACCTGCATGACATTGGTGACATCGAATTAAACATGTCCGGGTGTATCAATGCCTGCGGCCATCATCACGTCGGCAATATCGGTATTTTAGGCGTAGATAAAGATGGCAGCGAGTGGTATCAGGTTTCTATCGGTGGCGCTCAGGGCAATCATGCGGCTATCGGCAAAATTATCGGCCCGTCGTTCGCGGCTGGCCAAATGCCGGAAGTCATTGCCCGCATCATTGAAGTGTATGTCAGAGACCGCCTGGAGAACGAACGCTTTATCGATACAGCCCAGCGGCTGGGAATTGCGCCGTTCAAGGAATACGTCTATGCCAGTCCGATCAAAACCACAGAGCATCATGGCGAAGATGCTGGCTCTGCTGTCACATATTAAATCCGGCACTTAGACGAAAGCGCAGAAAGAAGATCATGAGAGAAATTATCAAAGATAAAGCGATCGTTCAGGATGACTGGACCATCTTGAGCCTGGCGGAAGATGAGACACCGGATGCCGTTGTTGTGCCACAAGGCAAGGTCATTGTCCCGCTTAAAGTCTGGCTGTTACAGCGAAATAGTCTGGTAAGCCGCACGGATATTGGGGTCTGGTTTAGCAGCGATGAACAAGCCAAGGAATTAAAGGACGATATCGCTCATTTTAGTTTGCTGGCAGTGGACTTTCCCAAATTTGCCGACGGCCGTGGCTATTCGATCGCTTACAACTTACGCACCCGTTTTGGCTTCGCCGGCGAACTACGTGCCATTGGCGATGTCTTGCGCGATCAGCTGTTTTATATGCAGCGTGTTGGATTTAATTCTTTTGCGACACGTCCAGATAAAAATATCCGCGATGCGATCAAAGGTCTGACTGATTTTTCAGAAAAATATCAGACCTCATGGGATGAAAAAAATCCCCTGTTCCGCCGCGCAGAACGCAGTGGAGCCGCGCAATGAGCGATTTTGACTCACGTCTGGCAGATACCCGGGCGATCTTGGCACGTATTGCAGCGGACTTCGCGCCTGCGGTATTTGCTTCGAGTCTGGCTGCTGAAGACATGGTACTGACCGATCTGATTTTGCGTCACCAACTGGCTATCGGCATCTTCTCTTTAGAAACCGGTCGTCTACATGCAGAAACTCTGGGCATGCTCGACAAAGTGAAAGAGACCTATGGCAGCGACATCGTCCTGTTTAATCCCGAGGCCAGTGCAGTAGACGCCTATGTTCAGCAACATGGCTTGAATGCATTCTATGACAGCGTCGAAATGCGTAAAGAGTGCTGCCGTATTCGTAAAGTCGAACCGCTCAATCGTGCTCTGGCAGGCAATAAAGCATGGGTCACCGGCCAGCGCCGCGCGCAGGCTGCTACCCGCACTGAATTAGCGGTGCAGGAAGACGACACAGCACATGGCATGCAAAAATTCAATCCGCTGGCGGACTGGTCAGAAGAAGATGTCTGGCACTATATTCGCAGCAACAATGTGCCTTACAATCCTTTGCATGACAAAGGCTACCCGTCTATTGGATGTGAGCCTTGCACCCGTGCGATACAAGCTGGCGAAGATGTGCGTGCTGGTCGCTGGTGGTGGGAAAATCCTGACTCCAAAGAATGCGGATTACATGTCGTCGATGGCAAGCTGATCCGAATCAAACAAGTAAGTTAAGCGAAAATTAATGATGAATACAGTTGCGGAAAACCATTTTATTGATGCTGCGAGCAATCGCCATCTGGACTGGCTGGAATCGGAAGCGATCCATATCATGCGTGAAGTGGCAGCAGAGTGCAGTAATCCTGCCCTGCTCTTCTCAGGTGGCAAAGATTCAGTTGTCATGTTGCGTATCGCCGAAAAAGCCTTCCGTCCAGGCAAGTTCCCGTTCCCGCTAGTGCACATCGATACAGGACATAATTTTGAAGAGGTCATCACGTTTCGCGATAAAAAAGTGGCGGAACTGGGTGAGCGGCTGATCGTCGGCTCCGTCGAAGATTCCATCAAGCGCGGCACAGTGCGTCTGCGCCATCCGGCCACTGACTCACGCAATGCGGCACAGGCCGTAACGCTGCTGGAGACAATCGCCGAACATAAATTCGACGCCTGTATGGGCGGTGCTCGCCGTGATGAAGAAAAAGCCCGCGCTAAAGAGCGTATCTTTTCTTTCCGCGATGAGTTCGGTCAATGGAATCCTAAAGCCCAGCGCCCGGAACTCTGGGACCTGTATAACACCCGTGTTCACCCTGGTGAAAACATGCGCGTCTTCCCGATTTCAAACTGGACTGAGCTCGACGTCTGGCAATACATCGCCCGTGAAAAATTAGAACTGCCACCGATCTACTTTGCGCATGAACGCCAGGTGATTCCGCGCAACGGTTTGTTAGTCCCGTTGACGGATCTGACACAGGCACGTGATGGTGAAACGGTAGAGACTCAGGTCGTACGTTTCCGGACTGTCGGTGATATCTCATGCACCTGCCCGGTATCGTCCGATGCCGCGACTGTAGAAGCCATTATCGCGGAAACAGCAATTACGCAGATTACCGAACGCGGCGCGACCCGCATGGATGATCAGACCTCAGAATCCTCAATGGAAAAACGTAAAAAAGAAGGATATTTCTAATGAGTACAGTAACTTCGGCCGCACCTGCGATCCAAGATGCGACAAGAGAACGCGGCCTGCTACGCTTTATTACTGCTGGCTCCGTTGATGACGGTAAGAGCACATTAATTGGCCGCCTGCTGTTCGACAGCAAGGGTATTTTCGCCGACCAACTTGATGCCATGTCACGCGCTAAACATAAGCGCACCGTAGGCGACACCATCGACTTATCCCTGCTCACCGATGGTCTGGAAGCCGAGCGCGAACAAGGTATTACGATTGACGTTGCATATCGCTACTTCGCGACACCGAAACGCAAATTCATCATCGCCGACACACCAGGGCATGAACAATATACGCGCAACATGGTGACTGGCGCATCAACCGCCGACGCTGTGATCATTCTGATCGACGTGTCTAAGGTCAAGCTGGGTGACGATGGCAGTGTCGACTTGCTGGTACAAACTAAACGCCACTCTACGATTGCCCATTTGCTGCAGATTGAGCATGTGATTGTGGCTGTCAATAAGATGGATCTGGTCAATTATGATCAGTCCGTATACGACCGTATTATCGGCGCCTATCAAAGTTTTGCAGAGCAATTGGGATTGAAAGATATTCGCCCGATTCCGCTGTCAGCTCTGGCCGGTGATAACGTTGTTACCGCTAGTGATAAATTGTCCTGGTATCAGGGGCCAACCTTGATTGAGTTACTGGAATCCTTGAGCGTCTATGACGACTGCCATGACGAGCCATTCCGCTTTCCGGTGCAATTAGTTGCACGCCATAATGGTCATGAAGCGAATGATTTCCGTGGTTATATGGGGCGTATTGAAGCAGGCAGAGTCAGCAAAGGCGATAAGTTGCTTGTCCAGCCTAGCGGTCAGACTGCAACGGTAAAAGATATCCTGACACTGGACGGTTCGCTGGAATCCGCGGTAGTTGGTCAATCGGTCACGATTCTGCTCGATGAGTATCTGGATATTTCACGTGGCGACATGCTGGCATCCGCTGATCGACCGGCAAGTTTGCTAAAAACTGTGCAGGCAGACTTATGCTGGCTGTCCGAAGATGCGCTGGATATTCGCCGCAGATATTGGCTCAAACACACGACCAAACAAGTCGCGGCTAAAGTCAGTGCGATTGATACGCTGCTCGACATCAATACGCAAGAGCGTCGGGCTGCAGAAAACCTGAAGCTCAATGATATTGCCCGTGTCACCATCAACGTACAACAGCCTTTGGCTGCTGATGGCTATGATGATTTACGTTCAACAGGCGCATTTATCCTGATTGATGAAGTCACGCATCAGACTGTTGCCGCAGGCATGATACGCCTCGCCTGAAGCGAATAACAGCATGCAAAAAGCCGGCGGCAAAGTCTATCTTATTGGTGCCGGCCCTGGCGCTGCTGACCTGATTACGGTTCGCGGCGCCCGGATTCTGGCGCAGGCAGAAGTTGTCTTGCATGATGCGCTGGTCACATCAGAGATGCTGGAACTTTGTCCACAAGCGGTCAAAGTCTCCGTCGGCAAACGCAGTGGCCAACGCTCTGCAGCCCAGTCGCATATCAACGAACAAATCCTGAGTTGCGCACAACAATATGGCATCGTCGTTCGTCTTAAAGGTGGTGACCCGATGTTATTTGGCCGCGCCGATGAAGAGCTAATTGCGATGGAACAGGCAGGCATCGATTACGATATCGTCCCTGGCATCACCACTGCCGTTGCAGCTGCAGCAAGTGCCAGACAACCACTCACTAAACGCGGCATCGCACGCAGCGTAGCGTTTTTCACCTCTAGCACGGCGCCAGGCGAAAACGCCGACACACGTATCCCCGACTGCGATACGCTCATTCAATATATGGGTGGCAAAGAAGCTGCGTTGACCGCGCAGCGACTGCTAGCATCAGGTTATGCGATCGATTTGCCGGTTGTTGTGATCGAGAATTGCAGCCGTTCAAATGAACGCGTCTTACGACTCAATCTTGGTGACCTGGAACAAGGCCTGAGCGCCTGCGAAGGCCCGGTTCTGGTGATGATAGGTGAAGCGATGCGAGCGCGCGAACCAGCGCTCTAGGTTCAAAACATCATTGCTTTAGCTGTCGCCCTGCTCACAATGCATGGACACAATAATCGCTGATAGCCGCCAGCACCGTAGCATTCTCTCCAACGGCTTCAGCGACCTTGATCGTCAATGAGGGATAGCTATTTCGCAGTTCATCAAGAATCAGCGGCAGGTCACGTAATACATGACCACCTTGCCCTAAAAAAATCGGCACAATACTAATATCCGTCACGCCATCCGCTACAAACTGAGCGACCAGATCAGGCAAACCCGGCGTCATAAATTCCAAGAATGCCAAAGCAACCGTAACATCTGGCAACCGGCTTTGTGTGAGTTTTTGCAGTCGTTCAAACGGCGCAGCCCAACGTGGATCACGCGCCCCATGAGCAAATAATATTTGTGCTTTTTTTTGCATTATCTTCTCTTATCTTCGCTCTACCATCCATAGCGCTGTCATGGCCATGAATAAAAATACCATACTCGGTACCAATGCCGTAATTAGGGGTGGCCAAGTATTTAATAACCCTACATGAGAAAACAAACTATTCATGAGGTAAAACACCATCCCGATCATGATCCCGCTAAAAATTTTCAGACTGATACCTCCGCTGCGCGCATGCAGGTAGGCAAACGGCAATGCCAGCGCCATCATGACGAGAATTGCAAACGGATAGGTGACTTTCTTCCAGAATGCGATGGCATACCGCTCTGTGCCTTGCTTGTTGTCGGATAAATGTTTGGTGTAAGCCGCCAGGTCATAGGCGGACATGCGGTCTGGGTCAACAAATAATACGGACAGAATATCGGGTGTAATTTCAGAAGCCACATCCAGACTCGCCAGCTTGATGCTCGCTACGGTCGAAATATCTTGCATCAATAAGCTCTTAGGGAAAGAAGTCTGAGTTACATTCGATAAGCGCCAGACATTGTCACCGATATATTCTGCATGCTCCGCTGTCACTTCTTTCGATAAATTAAAACGGCTATCGAATTCATAGACCTTTACGCCAACTAATTGCCTGTTAGGGAGAATTTCTTTGACATTCAAAAAGCGTGAGCCGACCACACTGCCCTTCAAACCATTGTCACGCACCAGATCCTTGGTCCACAAACCGGTCCTGAACTCTTGCGCCAGCGACGCGCCGATCGCATTGAGCTTTACTTTTTCTGCCAGTTTGGTTGTCATCGGCGCAACGAATTCACCGAATACAAACGTTAATACAACAAACAGCAAACCAATTTTTGCCAACATAGTGCCTGCCATGAGGGTCGACATACTAGCCGCACGCATGATGGTAAATTCAGAATTGGAGGCGAACTGCGCCAGCACATAAATCGTCCCGATCAACACGGCAATCGGCATGAATTCATAGATATAGCCCGGCAATCCCAACGCCACATACAGCAAAGCATGCTGCAGGCGATAGCCACCTTTATTAACGGATTGCAGTTCACCCATCAGATCAAAGAAGGCAAACAATGCCAGCAATGCCAACATCACAAACAAGACAGCCCGGATAATTTCGACACTAAAATAACGTTGCAAGACTCTCATGATGCGCACTTCGCTTTCGTATCTTTGCCGCGCATGAGGCACTTCAATCTGGACCACAGTACCAGCGGATGATAATGACTATTCACGTACAGACGCCAGGCGAATAGCAAGATCACCACAACAGCTGCAAATAAGTGGATCGGCCACCAGGAATTACCAAAACTAAATCGCTCCTGCACTACCGCAGCCTGCATAATATTCACCAGATTCAGATATAGCACGACCAACAGCAAAGCCACGATCACATTCGCAGAACGCCCTACCCTTGGATTCACGAAACCCAGCGGTATTGCCAGCAACAGCAATACGAAACACATCAAGGGAAGCGAAATTCGCCACAACAACTCGCCGCGATTAAAATTGTTCGGATCTTGCAAGAGCTCTTGCAGGCTCAGTGACTTCGCGGATTTATCACCGGCGGTGGCTTTGGTTTGTCCAGATACCAGAATCCCATAACGTTCAAACTGCATCATCTGAAAATCAGGTTCCGTCGGCAAGCCATCGTAACGACGCCCCTGGCTCATGACCAGGAATTTGTCGCCACGCGCATCTATTTCGATTTTCCCTTCTTTTGCAACGACGACGCTGGAGCGGCCATTGCGGAAGGTATTAATAAAAATATTCTGTACTTTGCTCAAATCCCCGGCAACTTCTTCGACAAAAAAGATTCTGTCGGACGATGCAGACTCCTGAAACTTACCCGGCGAGACCTTGGCAATGTCCTCGCGCTTTTCATAACGCTCCCTGAATTCGGCGCTTTGGCGGTTTGCCCAAGGTGTGGCAACAAAACTCAGTAAGGCGGTAAGAATGACCATGGGCATGCCAAAGCTTAGAACCGGTGCGATCCATTTAGACAAACTGAGTCCAGAGGCAAACCAGACCACCATTTCGGAGTCTTGATAAGTTCGGGTAACCACCATTAAAACCGAAATAAACCCAGTCAAAATGAACAAAACTGGCAAATACTGCAATACTGAAAAGCCGATCAGAGCAATTACGTCAGCCGACGCAACCTTGCCTCCTGCGGCCTGGCCGAGGATTTTGATCAACATAAATGTGATGGTAATTGTGAACAGAATCGTAAAAACAGCACCTGCGGCACTGAGTAATTCACGTCGAAGCGCGCGCTGAAAAATCATGGAGGGTTATAATGTCGGTTTTACGAGACTTACAAAGAGGAGTAATACGTGGACTTTAGCATAAAAACATTCGACGCCAAAAGCACTGTGAATGCCACCAAAACTGGTTGCGTAGTTGTAGGCGTATTCGAAAACAAAAAATTATCGTCATCCGCTGCCGCGTTGGACAAAAAAGGCGAAATCGCCGCTGCCCTGAAATCAGGCGATATTACCGGCAAGATCGGCTCCTCCTTGTTGTTACGCAACGTCGCTGACGTTGCTGCTGACCGTGTTTTGCTGGTCGGTCTGGGCGAAGAAGCGGCTGTTGTTTCTGAAAAAGCCTACTCACAAGCCGTTCAGGCGGCGGCCCGCGCACTCTCCGGCCTGGGTGCCAATGATGCGACTTTGGCGCTACCAGCCGTAAAAGAACGTGACGCGGCATGGTCTATCCGCACGGCGGTTCTGGCATTTCGCGAATCGATTTTCCGCGCTGACGGTTTAAAAAGTAAAAAAGATACTAGTAGCACCGGCGTCAAGAAAATTGCAATCGGCGTTGCGGCCACTGAGGCAACTGCCGCTAAGCACGCCCTGACGCAAAGCGTCGCGCTGGCAAACGGCATGGATCTGACAAAAGAACTGGGCAATTTGCCACCGAATGTCTGCACACCGACGTATCTGGCAACAACCGCGAAAAAAATCGCTACTGAATACAAAATGGGCATAGAAATTTTGGATCGCAAGCAATTGCAGGCGCTCAAAATGAACAGCTTCCTGTCCGTGACAAACGGATCAGATGAACCGCCGAAATTCATCGTCCTAAAACACATGGGCGGCAAAGCCAAAGACGCACCGACTGTGCTGGTTGGTAAGGGTATTACATTTGACTCAGGTGGTATCTCCCTCAAGCCTGGCGCGGGTATGGATGAGATGAAATACGACATGGGCGGTGCAGCCTCTGTCATCGGTACTATGCGCGCTATCGGCGAAATGAAATTAAAACTGAATGTCATCGCCGTCGTTCCTACTTGCGAAAACATGCCTTCTGGTAGCGCAACACGTCCGGGCGACATCGTGACATCCATGTCTGGTCAGACTATCGAGATTTTGAATACCGATGCTGAAGGTCGTTTGATTTTATGTGATGCACTGACGTATGTAGAGCGCTTCAAGCCTGCCGCCGTTGTCGATGTGGCGACACTGACTGGCGCATGCGTTACCTCCTTAGGTCATCACAATACCGGCTTGTTTACACGTCACGACGATGCTCATGACAAACTCGCTGCGGAATTGCTGGTTGCTGGCAAACAAACAGGCGATACCGCATGGCGCATGCCGATTGAAGAAGCTTACAACGAGCAACTGAAATCGAATTTTGCTGATATGGCGAACATCGGCGGCCCGGCTGGTGGCAGTATTACCGCCGCTTGCTTCCTTGAGCGCTTCACCAAAAAATACACTTGGGCGCATCTGGATATCGCAGGTACCGCATGGAAATCGGGCGCAGCCAAAGGTTCTACCGGCCGTCCGGTACCAATGCTGACGGCATTCCTGATCAATCGCGCTGGCTAATTTGTTGTAGACGAAATCGTCGATATGAGCGTGTGCTGACCTGTCAGCACACGCTTTTTTATTTGAGCAGCTACTAGTAGCGCAGTCTGACAACACTTTCAGGTCTGCTAAACTTAAATAACATTTTTAATGAACAACATGAAAAGCTCCCCGTCTGAGAGCTCAAAGGATATACCCACATGAAATTAGTTACCTGGAACGTCAACTCCTTGAAAGTACGTTTACCGCAAGTGCTTACGTGGCTAGAAACGAATCCTGTTGATGTCCTCTGCATACAGGAAACCAAACTGACCGACGATAAATTTCCTCAGGCTGAAATTGAGGCCGCGGGTTATCAGGTTGCGTTTACCGGACAGAAAACTTATAACGGTGTGGCGATTCTGTCGCGCCACCCTATCAGTGACGTACAAAAAAACAATCCTCTCTTTGAAGATGAGCAGCAAAGAATCATCGCCGCCACCATTGCTGGCATACGCATCATCTGCGCTTACGTCCCGAACGGACAAGCACTCGATTCAGAGAAGTATCCTTATAAACTAAGCTGGCTAGAAGCCTTAAAAAAGTGGGTGCAGCAAGAATTACAGCAACACCCTGAGCTCGCTTTACTGGGTGACTACAATATCGCGCCGGAAGACAGAGACGTACATGATCCGGCTGCATGGGAAGGCATGAACCTAGTGTCACCGCCAGAGAGAGCGGCTTTGCAGGCATTAATTGACTTAGGGCTAAAAGATAGCTTCCGAATGTTTGAGCAAGCAGAAAAATCATTCAGCTGGTGGGATTACCGTCAATTAGGATTTCGCCTCAACAAAGGCGTACGAATTGACCATATCCTGCTGTCTGAACCATTGGCAAGCCGCTGCACCGCTTGCGTCATCGACAAGGTACCGCGCAAGTGGGAACAACCCTCTGATCATGCACCAGTGATTGCTACTCTAAGCTGATACCGCATCGTCTCGCCGGAGGCGGCCGAATACCCTGCTCCGTGCGAGATCTCAATCCCGCCTCCCCCTATTACCTCCGCAACGAAGTACGCCTGAGCCCCCGTCCCGTCAATACTGACTACGCTCATCAGGCGAATATTTCGCTTGAGCCATCATTTTCTGCAGTTTGTCGCAAGCGTATTGATGCTCTGAATCGTCCTGCCTATGATGCAGTCATCGATACCAGATATTGACGTACCCACAGAATCCCTACTTTCACTGGAGCCATCATGACAAACACAAAACGTAACTACGCCCTCGCTATCAGCCTTCTAAGCGCATTTTTTGTACTGGTCTGCCTGAGTTATTTTTCTATGGATACCTCGGCGATCACCATTGACGGTGAGCCTGTGCATGGCATCGCAGGTGTTGGCCTGGCTATCGGGGGTGTAGTGATCGGCTGTATTGCGACCTTCTTTGCTCTGGGGGTCACTGGCATAGTATTAGCGGGTGTCAGCATTTTTTTGGTTGCCTTATTCGCGTTCATCGTTGGCGCAATCTTGCTGGCGATCCTCCCAGCTCTGTTACCTTTATTACTGATCATCGGCATCATAAGTCTAATTGCCAGAAAAAATAAACGTCTGTAATGTTAAAGTAATCTCATACAAAGCCAGCGCCGCCCGCTGGCTTTGTTTTTTATGTGGTTTTGACGAGGTAATGTCATGCAAGCCACATTCAAGCTAAGTTCAAGATTGTGCTATCAAAAATAAAAGTTGGTTTTTTGCAACCTTCACTATCACGTAGCAAATTCACATTGCGAAGAGCGCGCCTTAAGTCAGTTATGTAGATTATGATGAGGCTCCAGACAGGCGGACTATATTGATCCATTCTGCCTCCTCCATGCAGTTGATGACGTGATTTAGGTTATGGCAAAAGTAAGTTCGCTTCCGCAAGTTAAAAATCCCCTGAGTTGCGCGTCCGACCGTGACATCGTCACCTGCTTTTACCATGGCTGCACCGCAGTTATTTCCAGACTATTTTTAATAATCTCTTGCCTGCTTTTTAGCAGCAGCGCTGATGCACTTCCTTCGCGCTCGATGAGGTTTGAGAACATCACCAAACTTGCGCCAGGACTGCCTGAAAATGCCATTACGGCCCTGATTCAAGACAAGCATGGTTATATCTGGATAGGCTCCTACATCGGTTTATACAGGTTTGACGGCTATAAGGCGATTAATTACAAACACGATAGTAATAATCCGCATAGCCTGACCGCTGATCGCATCAATGCAATTTATGAAGACGAACAAAGTCAGGTCTGGGTCGGTACTAACGACGGGATTGCCAGGTTTGATCCTGAAATCAATGGTTTTAAAATATTCTCGCCTGTCGCTGGTTCAGAACGAGTGGCGCTGCACAAAGCCATCGTCAAAATCATTGGTGATGGTAAAGGCGCCATGTGGATATTGAGCAAAGATGGCTTACAACACTTCAATCCCAAAACCGGTATTTTTAAAAATATCGTTCATGACAACGACAAAGAGGACAGCATCTCTGGCGACATATTGAACGATATCCACCTTGATGCCAAACAAGGCCTGTGGATAGGTACAGAATCTTCTGGTGTCGATTATCTGCCATCCGGTTCCGGCAGCTTCCAGCATTACATTCTGGATCCAGGACTGAAATCGAATTCCAAATCCAATAATGTCCGGGCGGTCTACATAGATCGCAAACAAATGCTATGGATAGGATCCAGTGATGGCATTTTTGTGTGGAAACCGGGAACTCCCTGGTCAGAACGAAAACATCTCGATAAACCAAAGGGTATTGAGGACTACACTGTCAGGACTTTTTTTGAAGATAGTGCTTCAACGCTCTGGATTGGTACCGAAGCCGGCTTATCATATTGGGACAAAAATACCCAAAAACTAAGCGCTTACGAATACTGGTCAAGTGACCCATATGGTTTGCCAAGCGGCGCCGTCACGCTCATCAATCAAGATAGCTCCGATACCTTGTGGGTTGGTGTATGGCGTTCAGGAGTCAACCGGGTTGATATGGCTAACCGAGGATTTCAACGTTTTTTTCCAAGACCTCCCGATGCCAAAAACGATGTATTTAATAATGCCGTTGGCAGTATCGCCAGCGACGGCCAAGGCCATCTCTGGCTAGGCTCCATGGGAAACGGATTGCTGCTGTTTAATCCTGATCAAAACAAAATCATCAGCACCTTTAAGCATGACGCAAAAGATCCGCTGTCTTTACCGACAGATAATGTTGCTAGCCTATATCAACAACCGAATGGTCCCTTGTGGATAGGAACGTCTGCCGGACTAAGCTGGCGGGATCCGATAAATGGGCGCTACAGCACGGTGCATTTCGATTCTCGCCTGACGGATATCGTCCGCAAAATCGTTCCAGGCCGGGGCGACATACTCTGGTTAGGTACGGAGGGAGGACTGATACGCTACGACATCAAGAACGGTGCCACTAAATACTACAAGCATGACATGGCCGATCCAGACAGCCGTTCGGTCAATTACACCAACTTCATTCTTGAGGACAAAGCAGGGCGTCTGTGGGTCAGCGGATTTAACGGCGGCGGACTCGACATGCTCGATCCGGTAAGCGGAAAATTCCGTCACTTTTTACATGATGCGGAAAACATCAACAGTCTCCTCAGCAATGATGTGCGCGGCCTATTTGAGGACAAACAAGGACAGTTGTGGATCAGTACCTTACTCGGGCTCAGCAAGGTGCTCATACAAGCGGACGGCAACATCAAGTTCGTCTCATATAATCCACAGGACAGCAGCGTGCAGGTCAGCCAGTACGGAGCCATCATCGGTGATGACGACGGCATATTATGGATTGCCAACCAGACCGGTCTAGCCCAGTTCAACCCAAGAACCGGTCAGGCCAACAATTATTTCTCGTCAGATGGCATCACCGATGGACGCTTCTATGACGGGTCTTTTTTTAAAGATGGCGAAACTTTATATTTCGGCGGCTATAAAGGAATGACCTCGGTCTCACCAAGACATGTCCAGGTGAATGCCCTGCCTCCAGTGATCGCGATCACCGATATCACGATCTTTAACCGGCCATTACTGCAAAGCAAGCAGGCTGGCGGTATTGAGCTGATCGGCACAGAATACGCGCCAAAATCGCTGAGTTTGTCGTGGCGCCAGTCCGTTTTTTCTATCGAATTTGCGGCATTGCATTTTGCCGATCCAGTCAGTAATAAATACGCCTACAAGTTAGAAGGATTTGACGAGAGCTGGATAGAAACCGATGCGACACACCGTATCGCTACCTATACCAATCTTGACCCTGGGACATACACTTTCCGTGTCAAAGCTAGCAATAATAATGGTATCTGGAACGAAGACGGGATCTCATTACCGGTCACAATCATGCCGCCATTTTGGAAAACCTGGTGGTTCTACGTGACATCAATATTGACGTTATGCGCGTTGATCTTTTTGCTTTACCGTCAACGCGTCAATTATCTGCATAAGCAAAAAGCAGCCTTACAAAAGGAAGTCGCCTTGCGCACCAGCGAATTACTCGCTGCAAACGAATTACTGCTGAGAGAGAGTAACAAGCTCAAAGATGCCGATCGCTTTAAATCAGAATTTATCTCCGTAGTCAGTCATGAATTAAGAACGCCGCTCACCTCGATTCGTGGCTCGCTGGGGCTGCTGGAATCAGGACGGATTGCCGAATTGCCGGGCAAAGCTCTGGACTTAATCAAGATCGCACATAAAAATTGTCAGCGTCTGGTCAGTCTCGTTAATGACATTCTGGATCTGGAAAAAATTCAATCAGGCGCACTGAATTTACGTATGCAGACGGTAGACATTGTCAGCACCGCCCGTCAATCAATAGAAGAGAATGCCGCGTATGCTGACAGTTACGGCGTGCGTTATGAGCTTCAGACCAATCTGACTGAGGCGCTTGTCAACGCTGACGTCGACAGGTTATTGCAGGTGTTTGCGAATCTCTTATCGAATGCCGCCAAATTTGCACCGACGAACAGCGCAGTCCAAATACGCGTCCAGACTCATGAGCAATTTTTCAGAGTTGAAGTCGAGGATCACGGTGCAGGAATTCCTCTGCATTTCCGTGAGAGAATTTTTGGTAAATTTGCACAGGCAGATGGTACAAACCTGCGCCAGCAAGGCGGTACGGGTCTGGGTTTGAATATCACCAAAACCTTGCTCGAAAAAATGAACGGGCAAATTGGTTTTACTTCAACCGAAGGTCTGGGTACAACATTCTGGTTCACATTACCGGGCAAGCAACAGGAATCACGTACTGCTTAATTATTGAGCATTCAATATTAAGCAATAATAATGAAGTAATGAATCAGCACTGAATAAGTACGAAATAAGAACAGAATAAGAAGCGAGCAGTACCTACCCTCAAGCCGGAACAGGCCTATCCATCTGACGCAAATTTTCTACACGATTGCGTACAAAATTAATATGGCTGCGCAAGCCATATAATTCTTCCGCGTAAGACAAGGGGATGGATATGCGATTCACTTTTTCTTCGATCTCATCGAGTCTTTTCAATTGCACTGCACAGACTTCCTGGCGCTGCGCCGGAATCAACTCCTCAATCGCCTGCTCGACCAGACGTAACTGACCGTACCAGCGATATACACGCGAGCGTATGCGCCAGACATACAACGGCGGAATAATCTTTGACAGGGGCAGTATCAATGCGCCCAAGGCAACCAGCACGACCCACATGCGTTCAATAAAATTGGCCAGCCAAAAACTCAGATAACGTTGCAGTAATGGCGGGCCATTTTTATAAAATTTTTCTGCCTGGGCAGCGACGGGAATTTCGGTATATTTATCAGAAGGAAATTCACCTTGTTTACGAAACCATCCGGTTCCACCGTGGATTTTTTGTGCGGCTTGTAGCAACAGACTGATCAACGCTGGATGCAGACTCTCATGAGCCACCATCGTCGCCGTCGGAGAAATCAAATGATAATCACGAGAGGGAATATCTTTCCCTAAATCGACAATACCGCGCGGCAGCACAACGTGCGAAAGGAAGGGAAAGCGGCGTGTATAAGCTTCTGCCTGGACAAAATCAAACAGCCTGATTCCCGGTGTTTGCAACAACATTTGCAGCAATGGCGAATCCGATGCAGAGCTGAATACCAGCACATCAACTTTACCATCCAGTAGCGCGACGGTTGCAGGTGTGTTCTCAAGGCTGCTCAGGCGAACATCCGACTCCTCCATCCCGTTAACGGACAAAATCTGTTTGAATAACCGTGCAACGCCCATGCCATCGGGTCCAACATTCACCGACTTAGATTTGAATTGCGCCAGACTGGTAATCTCTTTATTACCGCGATAAAAAATCCAGATCGGCTCATAAAATAAGCTTCCCAGGGAGATCAGGCCTTTCTCTTCTGCCTCGGCCTCGTTGGTAGAACCGCTTTGTACAAAACCTAATTCAATCTCTGATTCAGGGTCACTGATTTTTTTCAAATTATCTTGCGAACCCTGAGTTTCCTGAAAGTGGATCGTAATATCGTTCTTCGCGAGCTCATCGGCATACTGCCTTGCAAAGCGCTGATAAGCGCTATTTTCCTGCCCTGTCGCAAAATCAATCGTACGTGGCGGTGCCGGATCGACCAGCCAATAGCCAAGTCCGCAGACCAGCAATACAATCAGCGTCATCGGTCCAAAAGCGATCAATAAATCTCGGATCGAAAATAAAGTAAATTTTATTTTTGGCATGGTCTTAAATTGCAGGCTTACTTCCCAAGTAAGTATTTATTTCATGGACTTACTTGATTGGCCTACTTATTATTGAATCGGTTGTAGTCTGTTGTCTGCAACCTGATCACTACATTAAGTAGGTACATTAAGCAGGCACATACTCAGCATTGAAACCATCCAGACCGCGCAACATTTGCTCAAACGCAGCATCCACCTGTTTAGGATCGCCTTTGACACCGAGCTCAATATGCTTACGGATCTGATGATTGCCCACGCTCGGCAGGCTGAACACTTTGATCAATGGGTACTCTGCCTCTAAAGCCTCCATCATCGGCGTCAGTGTTGACTCCATCGCTTCAAATACCAGAACAGATTTTTCCTCACGGGCATGCTGGTGAAACAGATGCGAATAATGGGTATCCAGCACCCAGGCAATCATGGGCCAGGCCATCACAGGAAAACCGGGAACAAAATAATGATTCTGGATCGCAAAACCAGGAATTTTGTTATAAGGATTGGGAATGATCTGAGCACCTTGCGGAAACTCACCCATTTTTAGGCGATGCAGGTTTTCTGGCGTATCGAGTTCCACAGGCTTGCCGGCTTCAATCAGCATGTCAGTGATACGTTGCTGTATCAGCAGCTTCGCTTCGGAATGCAATTCCAGAGGCACATCTAAAGCAGCGGCAGCACATTGACGCGTATGATCATCGGGCGTAGCACCAATACCGCCGGTACTGAATACGATATCGTTATTCGCAAACGAACGCGCCAAAGTCGCCGTGATTCTGGCTCGGTCGTCACCGATATACTCAGCCCAGTCTAATTGCAAACCACGCTCCGCCAGCAACTCAATCACTTTGGAAAGATGCTTGTCAGCGCGTTTGCCTGACAAAATCTCATCGCCGATAATGATGACACCAATAGCCATATGAGTCTCCTTCAGAGGGGTTTTGCACGTAATTGTGTCAGGGCATCCAGGCAATAATACTGAAACCACAATCCGCTAAATACAAAAATTAAGATATACAGACATACGGCTACCGCCGCCATCACAGGAAGAAAGACGACGGCCAGTACGCCACCTAGCCACATCATACTAGGCGCAGCACCGAGTGCTCCAGTAATCGTACCAATCAGCAGCAGAGACCAGCGATGCGTACGCAGGAGAGCAACCCGTTCACCCGCATCCGCGTGTTCAGCCAAAGCATCATAGGCCATGACCCGGTAAGTCAGCCAGCCCCATAATACGGCATGCACGGCCACATTCACGACTGGAACAAATAACAGGGGCAAGGCAAGTACCCACAACACGATAAAAATCAAAAAAGAGGAAACTGCATGCCAGAGACTGCCGAACAAAGACCCGCCATGGCGCGCCTCCATATCCGGATACTGGCGTCGCTGCACATGACGGGAAATCATCGGCATCGCAAATACACCGATACACATCAAGGTCGTCACGATCATCAGCGGCAACAGCAACCACATCGCCAGCAACGGCGCCAGCACTGCTTTCAGCGCTAATGCACCCAAAAGAGCAAGAATATCCCCTGCAATACGAAAGCCGTCATGCTCCATCAAAGCTGCCTGAATATAATCGATCATCGATTGCAGTCCCCACCACATCAGCCCGCCCCATAACAAAATGGAGATAATCAAAGGCAAGATGGTAAGCATCAGCATACGTGGATGAAACTGACCGACAAACGCACGCCCGAGAGCGCTACCTACATTCAACAGACGACGCATCAAGAATGCTCCTGATTAATTTGCTTATGGACTTGCTTGCTCAGATGGTCATCCAGGCCGAACATCCGTTTACATCCCAATATCTGCTGCGACCAGAAGCCGCGACCATATTCGCGCGCACTGCCTTCCGGCGGTGGCAACTGATCACGGATACCGGTCATATAAAATTCTTGATTGAATAAAGCCGTACCAAATACGATGTCCCAGACAGGGAACAGTACTGCAAAATTATGCCCGCCAAGTGTCCCCTCACCTTTCGATTCGTGACCAATACCAATCGCATGATGGGCGCGATGATAACGCGGCGAGACCAGCAAACGCTCACCTATTACGCCAAAATGCACACGGATATTGGCATGCTGCAAACTCTGTATCATGCGTGACACCACGACCAGCAAAGCATATTGGGTCGGCTGTACGCCAATCGCAATCGCGATCAGTCCCATGTAGACATCACGTAAAAAGTCGTCAAACAAATGATTACGGTTATCGCTCCAGAGATTCATATTGCGCTGACTATGATGCAGGCTATGCAGTCCCCACCACCAGTCAAACTGATGTTCAGCGCGGTGATACCAATAATCAAAAAAATCCAGCACCACCAGATACAGCATAAATACGAGCACCGGATGGTTATTCATATCCGGCCAGAGATTTTCTAGATTAAACGATTTCATGCCTTCCAGCCTCAGCATGCCTGTGAGTGCGTCCAGAACAGGGTCAAGAACAAAAAATATCAGCAGCGTAAAAACACCCAGACGATGTAAGGCGGTATAAATGAAATCATTCCAGCGCGCACGCGAATCTGTAAAACGATGTACCGGAATCCACGCCTCCATAGGACGCAAAATCATAAATAGTACGAGCAATTCACAGATACCAATCAGGAACCATTCAACACCTTCAAATGCCTGTTCTGTGAACTCGCCCAGTCCGGCATAAAAGACAAAGGGTTGAACCAGTGATTCAAAAATCCACGCCTGTAACCAGGCAAATGCGTCTGAAAAAATCATGAGGTGAAAGGTAATTAAGGAAATTCGGAAAAATTAGTAAGTTACTTTTTAACCGGTCTAAACGCCAAGGCTGGTCTGTCAATCAGAATCATCATGAATGAATCTTACCTGTAACCCCTGAGTCACGCTGTATTCGACACTATTTTGCTGATTTGATTCAGTTCAGGAGCGACATAAGCGGAGTCAAGTCGACTTTGTGAAGCTCTCTGGGGGGGAACGCCTAAAAATCCCTAAATCGATATTTCACGGAATCACTTACTCCTGCTACTACTGCCTTTGCTCTTTGTCTCCGTATCCCCGTGTCTATTTATCTATAAAGTGAGAGGTCTTGGTTTTTAGTCAGTCCTATCAATGTGTTTTTTAACGTGAAGATTTTAGAAGTTACCCGTATCGAATCCGCAGCTTACATGCGGCTTCCAGAAGCATTTCAGGCTAACAGGTGCGTCGAGCTTGCGGATTCATTCTGGTCACTTCGATCAACACCAGATCAAACTGCTTGCGTGCGTAACTCCCCAGCGTGTCATTTTACTGTTACCTAAAGGTTTTATATTTGCGCAAGGGCGCCATTCAATTGGTCTGATTCGCTGACTTCAGCCGGTACATTGGATGCTCGCGTAAGGTCGCAAAACAAAAACCCTTTTGCTCAAGACCTGATATCAGCGGCTCCAGATTTTCCGGCATCCATGCCTGCTTGCGCGACCAGATCCCCAGATGTGCCATAAAAATATCGCCATCTTTTAGTTGATTCAAAGCACGCTGCAATAAAACCGGATTGCTCCATTTTTCACTAGGCAATTCATCACCGGAGAATCCTGCAGGATCCCAGCCCACATGGGCATAAGCACAAGCTTGACCCGCTTTTAGTAAATTCGGGGTTAATTTGCCACCGGGAGCGCGCCAGAACGGATCCAGCTTACGGCCCGTTAGTTGTTCAAAGCGCTGGTCTACCCGCTTCAATTCATTGCAATATTGCTGAGCAGTCCAGACAATATGTTGTCCTGCCTGCGCGCCAAATTGCGGCTTCACAGCAATGCGGCCATCAGCGAGATCTTTCACGGCATACACATGGTCGAAGGTATGCGTACCAAACGCATGGCCGTCAGCGACGAGCTGCTTCCAATAGGCACCCCACGCCGGATCCAGCGAATAATCACCGTTCACGGTTTTTTCATTCGCCAGAAAAAAAGTTGCCTTGATCTGGTGGCGACGCAAACTCGTGGCGATCAGCTCTGCCTGAGACTGACTGCCCGTATCAAAGGTCAGATAGATCTTACCCTTGCATGCAGGTGCCAGCGTGGTTGCTGAAGTTGCTGAAATCGCGCCCGTAGACAGAAGCAGCAATACGCTTGAGCCCGCTGCAACAACAAGGACAGGGAGCGCCGCAGCGATTGCTGTCAACACACCAGATTTACATGCGGGACGCATGATTAATGAAATACACACCGTGTGGAGAACGTCCGACCGGGATCAGCTTAATGACTTTTTTCGAAGGAACGTCAATGACAGCCACCTTTTTAATCCAGCGCAAAGTTACCCAGAGAGTTTTACCATCATCGCTGAGCTCCATGCAGTCAGGTCCGCCAGGCACAGCAATCGTGCCAACATTCTCTAAAGTGACCTGATCAATGATATTGATCGTATTTGAAATCCGGTTTGAAACGAACACATGACGCTTGTCACCCAATGCGCGGAAATTATGCGTACCGGCACCCGCCTTAATACGCTTCACGGTTTTTTGAGTACGCCAGTCGATGACTTCGACGTAGTCGCTGCCCATAATGCCGACTAACAAATATTTATCGTCAGGTGTCATCGCAATACCGGCAGGCAGCTTGCCAACCGAGATCGTCCACTTCACTTTTTGCGTTGCCAGATCAATTGCAGAAACCTGGTCACTCCCCTGATGCGTAATAAACACGGTCGTGCTGGCAGCGTCGAACGCCATGTGACTCGGCAATTTCGCCAATGGAACACGATTAACCAGAGTCAGATCCTTGCCGTCGTATTTATAAAAATCGACGCGATCCAGGCGCAGTGAATTGGAGACAAACCATTTTTGATCAGGAGAAAATCCGATCTGATAAGGATCGGCGATATCTTTGATACGGCGCTGGATTTGGCCCGTTTTAGGGTCGAGAAATACCAGCTCATCGCCCACCGCATTCGCGACGATTAATGACTTGTTGTCAGGTGTTGCCATCAGATGATGTGGCTCTTTACCGATTGGAAAAGTGCTGATTTCTTTTTGCGTATCCTGATCCAGCAAACTCACGGTTGCATCACGTGAATTCAGGATCACGACCACACTGGCTTCTGCTTGTGAAATGAGGACGGAGGATAAAGACAACAGCACACACAAAAAACGACTACGCATGAATTTCTACCGCTTTGCAATGAGGGAAAAGATAAATAGAACTTACGCTAAACTGTTGCCGCAATAAGTAATCACCAAGACAATTGACTATTCGGGATTACGCTGCGGTGAGGCGCTGTAACAGCAGTGCGGCGGTTTTGACTGAGTTCTAAAATGAGTTACCGTATTTTAACCTGCCAGACGCAGTCGCATCGTGACAAGCTGTTAATTACTACGGCTTTCTTCCCGCTTCTGACCGGCTTTTTACCTGTTTTTGATAAAAATCAACGAATATTTAACAGGCTCAGACTGGATTTATGGGTGCGCAGCGAATTCGTGCGCAGAATTTGGGTACAATTGCGCCAGTTTTTTGATCAACATTGAAGGAAATCTCATGTCTACCACTACTACCGTATCAGGCTTGCAATACGAAGATAAAGTCCTTGGCGAAGGCGCAGAAGCAACTGCAGGCGACCACGTTGTTGTGCACTACACCGGCTGGTTGCAAAATCCCGACGGCAGCGCCGGTAAAAAATTCGACTCTAGCAAAGACCGTAATGACCCGTTCTCGTTCCCTTTAGGCGCAGGTCATGTCATTAAAGGCTGGGATGAAGGCGTACAAGGCATGAAAATCGGTGGTACACGTGTCCTGACGATCCCATCATCGCTCGGCTACGGCCCGCGCGGCGCTGGCGGCGTGATTCCACCAAATGCAACTTTGATTTTTGAAGTTGAATTGCTAGGCGTTTAAAAAAACGCGTAGCATGGGGAGTATGCGCTAAAACAGTGCTTAACCCGCTTAATTTGATTGCGTGTTAAAAAAGTACTCCTAAGCAGTATGTAAAAGCCTCGATTGATATCGAGGCTTTTTTATTTCAAATTTTAATTAAGCGTTTTAAAGGGAGGCAACCACGTCTCTATCCAAATCTTCTAAAAATCGCTAAATGACACTCAGACATCTGATCATCAGCTGAGCCAATTCCTGGCGCCAGACGATTGCTATATTCTGCATCATGAAACAACCTGAACAGCACCCAAAAAAAAGAAATAAAACCAATAAATTCAATGTGTTGGCAAATAAAACAGGTTTAACAGTGTTTGACGATTTTCTTTACAGCATCAGTGTAAGCTTGCCAGACAGACATAGAGCCTTCGAGCGGGCACGAATCTGATTACGTAATTGAGACTAACGAATGTACCGTCTACTAAAACAATCTGTTGAGCACCCTCCAAAGCGATTTCGACTCCTAGTAGTTGATGATCAGCCGATTAATATCCAGGTGATTTACCAGATTTTCTCAGTTGATCACGATGTATTCATGGCAACTACAGGCGAGCAGGCACTCCTATTTTGCCAAGATACGCCTCCCGACCTGATCCTCCTCGACGTGCTCATGCCAGACATGAGTGGAATTGAAGTTTGCAGGCGTATTAAAGCTAATCCACTCACTGCCGACATTCCTGTCATTTTTGTAACCGGTCAAAGCAATCCAGAAGAAGAAGCCATTGGACTGTCAGCCGGTGGCGTAGATTTTATTTCAAAACCTGTCAATGCATTGGCTGTCAGAGCTAGAGTCAAGACTCACCTGATGTTGAAGTTTCAGGCAGAAAGCATTGAAGAATCAAATCGCACATTAGAAGCAAGGGTAATAGAGCGCACTGCAGAATTGCAGCAAGCAATGGACCATTTAGTGCAACGAGAAAAAATGGCGTCACTTGGAAGCCTTGTTGCGGGCATTACCCATGAGCTAAATACACCCCTAAGTAATTTACGGCTGGTTTCGGCATCCCTTTTAGATCGGGTTGAACGGTAAACTTTCCAGATCCAATCTTGAGGGGTTCATCGCATATTGCCGCGAAAGTAGTGCATTAATTGAGCGAGCATCTGAACGCTCGCATTCACTCATTGAGAGCTTCAAGCAAGTATCCGTCGATCAAAGCAGTGATCGACGTTGTGAATTCGACCTGCTGGATATCGTGTCCCATACGGTCAGCACGTTACGACCGATGCTCAGGACTACATCTCACAAAGTAGAAATCGACATTCCTGAAGGCATCATCATCGACAGTTTTCCTGGGCCTCTTGAACAAATTATCACCAACCTGATCACTAATTCAATTACCCATGCCTTCCCAGATCGTGAAGCGGGAACAATGCGAATCTGCGCGCGGCATACCGAACACCACTTCACAGTGAGTTTCGAGGATGATGGCGTAGGCATTTCAGATGATATTAAATTGCGTATTTTTGATCCCTTTTTCACCACCAGAGCTGGACTAGGTGGTTCTGGTATCGGCATGTACACGGTCTACAACCTAGTGACGACCTTATATGGCGGCACTATTGAAATAGATGGTCGCTTGGGCAGAGGGGCAAAAATAATCGCCAAATTTCCTATAGTTCAGCGAAAAGCCGCGTAGGTAGAAAATTGAACAATAAGACGACGTTGAACACCTTTCAACATAGCGATCATAAGATAAAAATGCCCCTCGACAAAACATCAACCAAGTAAGCTGAGTATCCGGGCAAAATCCAAATGTTGCATGGCATGATCAGCATCACGCATCGTCGTCTCAGAATAAATATCCACCAGACTGGGGCGCAACTGGACATACAAATCACAGGATCGCATATTTTTTTGTGTCAAGAGCGTTTTCAGCTCATTTAATGTGGCGCTTTCCAGTTTATCTAAAGCACTATGCTTCGATTGATGCAAGGATCTTTGAGTCCATTGTCTTGCAGACTCAATTACTTCTTGTAGACGCTGCTTCACAATTTCAAGAAGATCCTGAACCTGCTCATCCCTACGATCTTGAATCGCCGTCTCGATTTGACGTGCAGCATTCTGAAAATCAATGGCACCGAGTATGCCCAAAGTACCGCGTAAGGTATGGAACAGCGTTCTGACCTCATCACCTCTACCTGACGACCAGGCATCTCGGGCCTCATCAATCGGAGTGAGCCCCCGATCAATCACTTTTTGTACCAAGCCATCGATCGCAATTCGGAAGCTTGCGTGTGCGACGCACATAGCATCTAGGCGTGCAACATCAAATACCGAGTCAAACTGATCCACCACACCACCGCGTTCATGAGGTGATTCGCCATTCCGCGGTGTTGCTACAGACATAGGATATATTTGCCCCGGTCAGATTTTTTACAAATTACGAACCAGCCCAAGATGAATATTTCACTCTTTGATGAAGTGCTCGCGGTAGTATTTGAGCTCTTCGATCGACTCAATGATGTCGGCCATCGCCGTATGCTTTTGATGTTTCTTAAAACCGCTGGCAATGGCTGGCTTCCAGCGCTTGCAGAGTTCTTTTAATGTAGAGACGTCCAGGTTTCGGTAATGAAAAAAAGCTTCCAGCTTCGGCATACCACGTGCCATAAAACGCCGGTCCTGACAAATCGAATTGCCGCACATCGGCGATTTTCCGGCCGGGACATATTGTTTCAGAAAAGCGATTAGTTCTTTTTCTGCATCTGCCTCTGATACTGTCGAGGCTTTTACCCGATCAATCAAGCCCGAGCGACCGTGCGTTCCTTTGTTCCAGGCATCCATCTTGTCCATGGTCTCGTCTGGCTGATGAATCGCAAATACTGGTCCCTCAGCTAGGACATTCAGTTGCATATCAGTGACGACCACGGCGACCTCGATGATACGATCATTATCCGGGTCTAGCCCTGTCATCTCCATATCGAGCCAAATCAGATTAAACTCATTAGGCTTGGCTGACGGCGTTGCAGGTGCTGTCGTTGTTACAGTTGCAGATGCGGCTGTGTTTGCTTGAATGTCGTTGGCTTGTGACATAATTCTTCCTTCTCTTAATCAATGTGGCATTTTCCCATGATTTCTGTAGCATTTTCTGTTTTATTCGCGGCATTTTTACTGCTTACTCTGGTCTTACGTTTCTGGCTGGGTTCGCGCCATATTCGCCATATTTTGCAGCACCGCGCCGCGGTCCCTGCCGAGTTTGCAGAAAAAATTCCGCTCGCCGCACATCAAAAAGCGGCTGACTATACCATCGCCAAAACCAAGCTGGACATGGTATTGCTGGTGCTGAACACCGCTGTGCTCATTGGTTTTACCCTGCTCGGCGGCCTGCAGCTATTGTCGGTCACACTAGTTAAATTCACCGGCCCCGGCATGACCTACCAACTGTGTCTGCTAGCGTCTTTTGCCCTGATCGGCAGCCTGATCGACTTGCCATTTGATTACTATAAGCAATTTGTGCTAGAGCAAAAATTCGGTTTCAATAAAATGACGCCCGCCCTGTTTTTTGCCGACATGCTAAAAAGCAGCTTGCTCGGCGCCGCCATTGGCCTGCCACTGATCTGGGTTGTACTCAGCCTGATGGAAAAATCCGGTTCATTGTGGTGGTTGTATGCCTGGCTGGTGTGGAGCGGTTTTCAGTTGTTGATGATGTTGATTTATCCCAGTGTCATTGCTCCACTGTTTAATAAATTCACGCCTTTGGACGATGAGAGCCTGCGTACCCGCATCGAAGGTTTAATGCAACGTGTCGGCTTTGCCTCCAGCGGCTTGTTCGTCATGGATGGCTCCAAACGCAGCGCGCATGGGAATGCTTATTTCTCTGGCTTCGGTGCAGCAAAACGTATCGTGTTTTTTGACACCTTGCTGTCCCGCCTGTCTCCGCCAGAGATCGAAGCCGTCTTAGCCCATGAACTGGGACATTTCAAACTCAAACATATCGTCAAACGAATCAGCGTCATGTTCTTTGTGTCACTCGGCTTTCTCGCTTTGCTGGGCTATCTGAAACAGCAGCTCTGGTTTTATAAAGGTCTCGGCGTCGACCCAATGCTACTCGCCTCGAATGACGCCATGGCACTGATCCTGTTTATGCTGGCCCTGCCTGTTTTTACATTCATATTATCTCCGCTGACGTCGATCAGTTCACGCAAACATGAATTTGAAGCCGATGCTTTTGCAGCAAAACACACCAATGCAAACGATCTGGTTGCGGCACTGGTAAAGCTCTACGAGGACAATGCGTCAACCCTGACGCCAGATCCTTTGCATTCCAAATTTTATGATTCCCATCCGCCAGCCTCTGTGCGCATACATCAACTACTTTCGGTCAATCCATCATGATTAATACCACTACCCTGCTCGCGAAAAAATCGCTGCATACAGAAACCGCAGTAGATGCCAGCGTCTTGCCTGCGTATTTTGCAGCAACACCCGGCTGGACTCAGGACGGCCCGCGTATCGTCAAGACGTTCAACTTCAAAAATTACTACGAGACACTAGCATTCATCAATGCGATCGCCTATGTCATCCACGCAGAAGATCATCATCCTGAACTGGTCGTCACCTACAACCGCTGTACCATTAAATTCGATACCCATACCGTCAATGACGGCAAAGGTGGCATCTCGGAAAATGACTTTATCTGCGCCGCAAAAGTCGATGCAATTTTTCAGCAAAGTTTTTCTTAATGAGTAACACCAAGACCAAGCTGTTAGCTACCGTCATCGCGGCTCATGGCAGACACTATCTGGTACAGGCAGACGACATCAAATTGCATTGCGTCACCCGTGGCAAAAAAACAGATGTCGCAGTCGGTGACATAGTTGAATACCAGTTGACGTCAAAGAACCAAGGGGTGATTGAAGCCATCACGCCGCGTAGGACCTTGCTGTATCGCTCAGATCAATATAAGTCAAAAATGCTGGCGGCAAACCTCACACAATTGCTGATCGTCGTCGCAACCGAACCCAGCTTTGCCGATGATCTGATTTCACGCGCCCTGGTCGCGTCTGAATCCTCAGGTATCAGAGCCACCATCGTCCTGAATAAAATCGACGTAGAAGCCAGCCTGCCAAAGGCACGCGAGCGACTTGCCTTGTATGCAGGCCTTGGCTATCCCGTGTTAGAAGTCTCAGTCACCGCCGCACCGGAGGCGACACGTGTAACCATGATGGAACTAATCGAGGGCAACAACACCATCCTGATCGGCCAGTCCGGCATGGGGAAATCCTCACTGATCAACTTATTGATCCCCGATGCTGACATCGCCACCAGAGAAATCTCTGCTGCGCTGGACACAGGCAAACACACCACGACCTTCACCCGCCTGTATCAAATGGATGCAAAAACCGCCGTCATCGACTCACCAGGCTTTCAGGAATTTGGCCTGCATCATCTGAGTGAAGGTATGCTGGAACGTGCGTTCCCAGAATTTTTACCGCATCTTGGTCAATGTAAATTCTATAATTGCCATCACCACACCGAGCCAGGCTGTGCGATTTTAAATGCCGTCAAATCCGGTGAGATTGCACAAATGCGTCATGATCTGTTTGAACAGCTCGTGCATGAAGCTGCACAAACTATTGGTTATAAATAAGCAGCTGCCTGCTTATGTCCAGCACGTGCTATCCGGTCTGCTGTGTAGGACCTCTCTAGATTCGGTATCAACACACTTCCCTCAAGGCACCGGTCTGCAATCGCAGACCGGTCTCCATGTCGCTAATCACGCATCCTCAGCTGTTTGGCTACCGGCTTCATTAGCCGTCTCATCTCTCTATTCTTAACATCTGCGATGCTTATTCCGATGGGAGCAAGGTCGGTGGTCTCGTAGAAATAACAAACTAGTAAGCTTCGTTTATTTCATATAACCTGCACAATTGCAGTAATTTCAACAATCAAAAATCACCTGAACAGGTAGCTGTCCAAGCATGTGAAAAATAATTAATAGTCATTAAACTTAATTTAACCAAACGCGTCAAAGACAAGCTTGCTCCATTAAAAATCATATTAACGCGGCCAAAAGCCGATCAAAGGAGAATCGAATGCGCAGAACAACTCCCGGTACCAAGAAGATCTTAAGCCTGGCCTTGGCCTCGTTGCTAGGCTCTTGCTTTATGACGCCATCGGCGATGGCTGACACACTATTGCTGCGCCAACCTAGCGTCTCACGTGATCATCTTGCCTTTGTGTATGCAGGCGATATCTGGCTGACTGGTCGCGACGGACAAAATCCCGTACGACTGACGACACATCCAGCATCGGAGTTTTCTCCTAAGTTTTCTCCTGACGGTAAATGGCTTGCTTATTCCGCCAGTTACGACAACAACACAGATGTGTATGTGATCCCCGTCGAAGGTGGTCAGGCACGCCGTCTGACCTGGCATCCGGGTCAGGATGTGGTCGCTGGCTGGAGTGCTGATGGCAAGCGCATCCTGTTCGCATCGAACCGGGAAATCGGCAATAGTCGCAGTAACCAGCTCTACGAAGTACCGCTCGAAGGCGGCTACGAGAAAAAAGTAATGGAAGCCATCGCCTTTGAGGGTAACTGGTCGGGCGATGGCAAATTTCTCGCTTACCGTCCATTCCGCCAGGCATATAGCGGTCCTAGCGGCTGGCGGCTGCATCGCGGCGGCACTACGCCACCGGTCTGGATCATGGATGTCGCCAATAACAAATTAGAAAAAATACCGCATGAAAACGCAACCGACAGCAATCCTGTCTGGGTCGGTGACGAAGTATTTTTTATCTCTGACCGCGATAACAAAGCAGCGAATCTATTTGCCTATAACCGCAAAACCAAAGCTGTCCGCCAGGTCACACAAGAGACTGTCTGGGATATCCGCAACATCAGCGCAGCGGGTAATACAGTCGTGTATGAAGTCGGTGGCGAGCTGAAAGAGCTTGACGCTGCTACAGGAAAAACGCATACCATCCACGTCAATCTGGATGCGCAAATTAGCCAGGCAATACAAGTCCGCCCTCAATGGAAAGATGCTAGCAGTACGATCACTTCTGCCGCCTTGTCACCTACTGGCAAGCGCGTCGTGGTCAGTGCGCGTGGCGACGTCTTTACGGTGCCGGTCAAAGACGGCTCGGTACGTAATCTGACCGAAAGTTCGGGCATACGCGAAAAAGATGGTTTATGGAGCCCTGACGGCAAACAAATTGCCTACCTATCTGATGCAGGACGGCAGCATCATCTGATACTGCGAGATCAGACCGGGCTCGATAAACCAAAAACATTCAGTCTCGGTCAGCCTGGTTATTACACGCTACTGGACTGGTCCCCGGATAACCAGATAATTGTGTATCAGGATAACCATCTCCAGTTGTATGCGATCCATCTCAGTAACGGCAGCATCAGTAAAATCGATACGAGCTCACGACGCTCCCGCTTCAATGTCTCGTTTTCGTCAGACAGTAAATGGCTGGCCTATACCGTTGTCGGCGCCAATCATTTTTCACAAATCAAATTGCATGATTTTACTAACGGCAAACATACCAGTCTGACGGATGGCATGAGCCATGCCGACAATCCTGTCTTTGCTGCTGCCGACTATCTGTACTTCACGGCCTCAACCAACTCCGGACCAACGCAGGTCGGCCTGGATATGTCCACACAGGAACGACCTCTGCGTAATGGCTTGTATGTCGCCGTCCTCGCGGCCGACGGCAAATCACCTTTGTTGCCAAAGAGTGGCGATGAGGAAGCAAAAAAGGATGAGGACAAAAAAGACGAGGCTAAAAAAGATCCTGCAAAAGACGCAAACAAAGATATAGGCAAGGATGCTGGTAAAGATAAAGACCGCACTAAAGATGCGACAGCTAAAACGCCCAAAGCCGTACGGATTGATCTCGCAGGCATACAGCAACGCATCGTCGCCTTGCCAGTCGCAGAGCGTAACTATGGCAATCTGGCAGTCGCATCCGATGGCTCGCTGTTCTATCTCGAACATCGCCAGCCAGGCGTCAGCCACGAGCCGCCTGCCACCAAAGATGATGATGATGCCGAGTTGATGCGATTTAGCTTTGAAGATAAAAAAGCGAAATCCCTGCGTCAGGGTATCGCTTCATTTAGTCTGAGTGCGGATGGCAAAAAAATTCTGATCCAGTATGCGAAAAGTAAACTTGATGTCGGTGACGCCAGTGAAAAACTGGATGCAAAATCTATCGATCTGTCGCAAGTCCGCATGCAGGTCAATCCACGCGAAGAATGGGAACAAATTTTCAACGAAACCTGGTGGATGGAGAAAGAGTTTTTCTACGACGCGAATCTGCATGGCATCGACTGGGATGCGATCTACACGCGCTATCATGCCCTGCTCAAGCACGTCCAACGTCGTGAAGACTTAAATGACTTGCTGGTCGAAATGATCGGTGAGCTGCAGGTCGGGCACAATCGCGTCGGTGGCGGCGACATCTATCAAGAGAAACCGGTCTCAGTTGGCCTGCTCGGTGCCGACTATAGCTATGAGCAAGGCCACTATCGTATTAAAACTATCTATCGCGGCGATCGCTGGAATCCGTTTTTGGCAGCACCTTTAGCCACGCCGGGATTGGCGATCAAAGAGGGGGACTACCTGCTCGCGATCAATGGCAAAGCAGTGGATAGCGGCAAAAACCTGTACTCCTTGTTGGCCAATACCGTAGGTAAACAAGTATCGCTGACCGTGGCCAGCGACCTGAGCAATCAGTCAAGCCGGCAAGTAATCGTGCAGCCCGTCGCCAATGAAGGCGCCTTGCGTCAGTGGCACTGGATAGAAAAAAATCGCGAATACGTCCAGAAAAAAACAGACGGCAAAGTCGCCTATGTGTACTTGCCCGATACTGGCTCTGATGGCTATCAGTATTTCAACCGCATGTTTTATGCACAGGCAGATAAAGCTGCGCTGATCATTGATGAACGTCGCAACAGCGGCGGACAAGCAGCGAACTACATCACTGACATACTAAGTCGTAAATATCTGGCAAGCTGGAAAGACCGGGACGGCCTCTTGTTTGATACGCCGGGTGCAGCGATTTACGGACCTAAAGCAATGCTGATCGATCAGGATGCCGGATCGGGTGGTGATTTCCTGCCGTATTCGTTTAAACGCTTGGGATTAGGCACTTTGATCGGTAAGCGTACCTGGGGTGGTCTGATCGGCATTTCGACGAACCCAGAATTGATCGACGGCGGATTTTTACTGGTGCCCTTCTTCCGTTTCTTTACTCCGGACGGTGAATGGCGTGTAGAAAATGAGGGGGTTGCGCCAGATATGGATGTCGAACTCGATCCGTCCGAAGTCAATACTGGCAGAGACACGCAACTGGATGCAGCGATTCAGCATGTCATGCAAAAACTTCAGACTTACCAGGCGATACAACGACAACAAGCGCCTGCGATGCCTAAGTTAGGCAAGTAAGTTAGGAAGTAATTGAGGAAATCGTTTGAACATAAAACATACCGTTAATTTTTATGGTAAACGTTCGTAACGTTGAATTATGAAGTGCTACTTACGCTAAACGGGTTGGGTGGGAAGATGCGCTTGCATCCGGCCACCCAGCCCTCTAAGTCACAGTTGTCCGAAAATGACATACCCATCTTACAAAAGTTGAACAACTTCAAATTGACATATCCGAAACCGAGGGCCTATCGTTTCAATCACGCACGCGATCGCATCACCCATACGTCCTGCGAGGGTAGCAAAACCCTGGATGCGGTACTCAGTGGAAGCATAAAATAACGTTTTTCTGTTATCAGCAAAAGCCTAACGATACCTGAGGGAATTTCGGGCCCAAAGAGCTCGGCACCTTGAAGTTGGATATAGCAAGTTCCAACCTCTATGCGAGCCCCTGCGTCAGATCAAGTCTGAATTAATACAAATAAACCCTACTCCAGCATTACTGAACCATCCGCTGACCACTTAACCTTGGTAATACCCGGATCGCTTTCCTCTAATCTGCGCATTGCTTCTTCGTGTGGTGAGATCTGGCCACGCTGTACACGCAATTCATCCGCCAGCCGCCGGTCTTCCAGGACCTGATCCCGTTTTTGTAAAGCCGCATGATAGGTGTCAGCCAGTTCTTCCTGTGTCCAGGGCTTCGAGATGTAACGGAATGCTTCCGCTTCGTTGATTGCGCCGAGTATGGTTTTGAACTCTGCAGAAGCGCTCAGCATCATGCGCACCGCATCAGGCTGCATCGCTTTCGCCAAGGTCAGGAATTCAATGCCATTCATGGATGGCATGTGATAATCAGAAAGAATGAAGTCATAAGCGCTATCCCGCAACGGCAACAGCGCATCCTGTGGCACAGTATAGGTATCTATCCTGAGTTGGTCACTGCCAGCGATGCTTCTGAAACTGCGCTTTAAGGCAGAGAGCACATTCTGCTCATCGTCTAGTAAGAGAATTCTTCGCATCATTTCCTCCTGTTGGTATAAATACGCACAGCCATACGGCCGTTCACAGGCTGACTGAAAATCCTGAGTTTTTCTATCACCCCTTCATCCAGCACAAAGTCGGCGGGTAACAAAAGCATACCGTCTTTCGATACCACATCCGCCGACAAGATCATGCCGGGCACTAATTGCATTACCGTGACTTCTTTATCATGCGGTTCCTCGCTGACGTTACCCATGACCTGTTGAAAAGCTTCAACCACCTTGGGATCATAACGGTTGCCGGCACCGCGTACGATAAGCGGCAGAGCATCATCCGAATGCACGCGCTTAGCGACCAGGCAACCAATCTGCAGACTGTCATAATCGCCAGCGAGCGCCAGTATTCTGGAACCCAGCGGAATCTGGTCGCCCACAATCGCATCCGGAAAACCGCGGCCATCAAAGCGCTCATGCTGGAAACGGATAATGCGCGCCGCTCCCTGCAAATCCTGCAGCGGCATCAATAATTGCTCGGCCCGCAGCGTATGTTTGTGAAAATGGCCTAACTGGTCGCCATTCATCTGATTCAATGGCGTCTCCAGCAACTCATCTGAAAATCCAATTTTGCCTATATCCGCCAATAAGGCCGCGACAAAAATCTCCTGAGTATCCTTAATTTCCAGCCCCATACGCCGCGCGATCTTGCGCGCTAGATCTGCCACCCGGCGGGAGTGCCCTATCAGCTTACCGCCGCGCATCTCGATCACGCTAGAAAATACCTTGATCGAAGTCAGAAAACTGTCCTTGAGTTTATCATTCGCAGTCAACAGCGATTCGTGAGCTTTTCTGAGATCGGCTGTGCGCTCCTCGACTTTGATCTCTAGGCTGGCATTGAGTGTTTTTAATTCTTCGTTCTGCCTTAAGGTCAGCTCTTCCAGTCTGAGTTTTTCCTGCTCCAGCGCTTTGCGTTCCAGCGCCTGCCGCACGATCAGGACAATATCGTTATCGTCCCAGGGCTTGGTGATGTAGCGATAAATTTCGCCGCGGTTAATCGCATCAATAATCGATTGTATGTCGGCATAGCCAGTCAGTAACAGGCGTACGGTATCTGGCCAGCGTGCCCTGACATGCTCGAGAAAAACAGCACCATCCATCACCGGCATACGCATATCTGAAATGACCAGATCAACCGTTTCTGTTTCCAGCGTGGCCAGTCCTTCCTGACCGCCATTAGCAATCAGCACCTGATATCCTTTGCCACGGAACAAGCGGCGCAATGAAGACAGTATGTTCGGTTCGTCATCGACGCATAATATGCGGTAGACACGTTCGGCATTTGGTTCAGTATCCAAGTCGGTATTCATTACGCCTGACTTTCTAAATGGGCTGAATGAGTTCGGAAAATTCCGGCATAACCCGGCAATCTTAGACAGAAGAAAATAGTCAACGCTGGGTAGTCAATGACTGAGTAAAATCTGGCTGATTTCAGCATACTGCTGCTTCTCCGTCGCAAAAATAGTCTGGCACAACTCTTCATTTATTTCTAGACGCTGCCATGCGCAACTGGATTCACGCAGCAAGCGGATACGCTCCTCGTCACTCGCATGCACTTTGGCAAAAATATTCGCAACTGTCATCAGCATCGACAATTCACTGGTCTCTGCCGTAATCGGATCATGATGAGCGCTGACAGCCTGCTGGATCTCAAGCGGGAACTTCCATTTACGAGCTAGCAATGCACCTATCGATACATGGCTCATTGAAAGTACAGCATTTTCTGCATCATAACGCGGACAGTGATACTCTTTCTGATAGCGTTTCACAGCGCCGTATTCATTGGGGAACTCCGTCACCAGCACCAGTTTACCAAGATCATGAATCAGTCCAGTGGTAAAGGCCTGTTCTTGGTTTGCACAAATATGGGCAGCCAGTAACTTGGCAAAAATCGCAACTGAGATGGAATGTTCAAGGAAATATTCAGCGTCGTCACGATCCAGTACAAACCGGTGTAACTGATTGGCGATTGCGGTGCTGGTCACCAGTGTGCGTAGGCTGCGAAAACCAAGTATCGACACCGCATCCGACAACGAGTTAACCCGATAAGACAAACCATAAAAAGAGGAATTCGCGAGACGCAACGTTTTAGAGGTTAACGCCTGGTCCTGGGCAATCTTCATGATGATGGAGCGCTGATCCACATTATCATGATCGATTGCCTCAATAAGCTCAGACAATACCTGTGGCAAGGAGGGAAGCGCCTCCAGCGCACGTACTACCTGCTCTGCAGATATGGAACTCATACTAAGGCCTCTAACTTTTTTGATAAAGCATCCTCTGCAACGCAAGACGCAGAAACAAATTTATGTAATTTCTTTGCTACCCAACCCGTTCATCAGAGCGACGGGAAGAAAAATAATGATACGACCATGCGAGGCCGAGTGCTTGCCCATTGCCCGGCAATTGACATGGTAAGTTTCCTCCCTGATCTGTACAGTAATCAATCCCTCATGGTCTGACGCGTTTAAGCGCTGTGCGAGCTCAGGGAACACCTGATCCAATTCAGTATCAAGATTCACTGCGGCACCTGGCAATAGCTCTTCCGCCTGCAGATTACAAAATGCAATTCGATTTTCATCATCGATTCCAATTATGGGAAATGGAATCTGATGCAAAATTTCACGGATCACACTAATGCTGACTTCATCTCTTTGTATCTGATTTTGTTTCTGCTTCAGGATGTCAGACAGCTGTCGATTCGTTTTTGCCAATTCCCGATTGCTGCTCTGTATCTCCACGTTCAATCTGCGGTTTTCATTGAGAATTTCCTTAAACTGAAATGCATCGCCGATATTTTTCCGTATCTGTTCGTCATCCCAGGGCTTGGTCAGAAATTTATAGATTGAACCTTCGTTGATCGCATCAGTAATGTATTGCAGTTCGGAGTAGCCGGATAAGATGATCCTGACCGTATCCGGATACAACGCCTTTGTCTGACGCAAAAACTCGACTCCTGACATCGATGGCATGCGTTGGTCCGACATAATGACATCGACACTTTCCCTGGACAAAATATCTAAACCCTCACTCGCGCTATTACCGGTCAAAATCCGATAACCATCTTTACGCAACAAGCGCTTGAGTGCAGACAAAATATTAGGTTCGTCATCGACTAGTAGTAAAGTACGTTCCGGCCGGGTTGCTTGTAAGAGGTGTGAATTCAGACTGATATCCTTGCGGATAAAATCCAGTAACTGTTCAAATGGCATGGGTCGGGCATAAAAGTAACCCTGAATTTGTTCGCATAGATTATCTGAAAAAAACTTACATTGCGCTTCTGTCTCTACGCCCTCAGCGATCACCTCCATCCCCATACTATGCGCCATCGAGATGATAGCTTTAGAGATCGAGGCATCGCTCAGATGGTCAGGTAATTCCCTGACAAAAGACTGATCGATTTTGACATAATCAAATGAAAAACGTTTCAGATAACCGAGTGCAGAATAACCAGTTCCAAAATCATCCAGTGACAGACTGAAACCCACGTTTTTCAGTTTTGAAAACAGAGCATCAAATTCCTCATCACAGCCTATCAATACACTCTCTGTCACTTCCAGTGAAAGTTGCACTGCTGTCACCCCATACTCACTCATGATAGCCAGCATGCGCTCTAAAAAATCCGCTTCCTTCAACTGGCGCGGCGAGACATTAATCGCTACTACCGGCAGTGCTACCTGTTGCGCCTGCATACGCTGTACATCCTCGCAGGCACGTCGTATTACCCAATAACCCAGCAGCACAATTAAATCAGATTGCTCTGCAATCGGCACAAACTTTGCCGGCGATATTTCACCTCGCAATGGATGTTGCCAACGAAGTAAAGCCTCACAACCAATTAGTTTACCGTTACGTAGGTCAGCCTTAGGCTGATAAAACAATTGCAGCTGATTTTCCGCTATCGCTGTATGCAAATCTGAAGCGAGCATTATCTGTTCGTCCAGTTGTCCGTTTAAGGCTGAGGAATAAAAACGTATGCTGCCATGACCGCGTTCGCGCGCTTTATGAAATGCGACTTCAGCGCATCTGGAAATATCATCTGCCAGTTGTCCATCTTCCGGATACATGGCGATGCCTATGCAACAGGACATGCTCAGTTTCTGGTCGACAAGAGAAATTGCTTGCGTAAAGGTGTTCATTACGCTCTGGCAGAGTGCCAGGACTTCGACGGAGTCAGAACGACTACGCAGAATCAACATGTATTCACCTGTCCCAAGGTGGGTGATCACATCATGATCGCGCAGTTCAGCACGCAAGCGCATTTCTATGGTCTGCAACATCAAACTTGCAACTTCGAAGCCGAAGCTGTCAACGACATGTTCATATTGATCCAGACCCAGATAGCAGACGCTCAAATGCCCAACCAACTGCGGTGAATGGTCGATGGAAGACTGTACCAATGTATCGAGTTTTTTACGTTTGGAATGTTCAACCAAACCGGCTTGCAGCGTTTCCGACAGCATAGATGGTGATACCTGCATATCTGCAATAGAGCTTTCGAATAAACGCTTTTTCTCAACTTCTGAATAGACTTCCAGCGCCAGCCCGAGGTCGAACATGCATAGTTTAAAGACCATCAGCATCATGCCGTCGAAGGAAAGCGGATGATCGCCATTGATGTCCTGCAGATCAGCCCATATCGCACCAAGGTATTTTCTGTAAGCAGAAAAATACCAGTCACGGGTTAGTCCCATTTGTTGATGGGCAAACTCTATTTTGCTGCGGTCAGTCTGGAAGCTGCTATCCGACCGAGATTGCGTAAGCGGTTCAAAATAGGCGTGCTGTCGTAGATGTATACGCTGCTGCAAGGCATCTGATACGGCGGTAGACAAAGAAGGTGTATCGGCCAGATGCTCGCGCAAGGCCTCATCAAACCGTCCCCGTAGTTGTGGCAGCTGCGGACTAATGGTAGCAAACACTATGGCTTCTTTGTCACTCACGCGTAGACAGCTCATACAATCAAATATGCCAGCCGTCCCGATATTGAGCATCGCAACGAAGTCATCCCTGGTCTTATTTATATTTTCCTGATTCATAGCTTGCACCCTGAAATCTCTGACCTGTCTCTGACTTATTGCGGCGACTACTCTTTGCTCACTTCCACCTTATCCGGATGGAGCGGCAAATGTATCGTAAAACTGGTACCAACACCCACTTCGCTTTTCACCTCGATACGTCCGTTGTGCTTCTTGATAATTCCATACGATAGGGACAAACCTAACCCGGTGCCGCTGCCAATCGGTTTGGTTGTGAAAAAAGGCTCAAAAATCCTTGTCATGATTTCGGGTGGAATACCTGCTCCGGTGTCGCTGATACGTATCCAGATCCAGTTATCTCTACAGCCTGTATTGATCGTAATCGTCCCTGCATCCTTGATCGCATGCGATGCATTCACCAGCAAATTCATCACCACCTGATTGATCTGAGAAATAACACAGCGAACATTCGGCAAGTTGCCATATTCCTTAATCACGGTCGCTTTATATTTGATCTCATTAATGACAATATTGAGTGTGCTGTCGATGCCATGATGGATATCCGCCTCTTGCCAGTCGGTTTCACCGACATGCGAAAAATCTTTGAGTGACTGCACGATATCGCGCACCCGTTTCAAACCATCCATAGACTCTCTGACCAAATCTTCCACATCTTCCTGCAGAAACTCCAGATCGGCTTCTTTTTTGATGGCGTTGACACGTGCGAGAGATGCCGGAGCCGCCTGGGGCTGGAGGATTAACTGTTCATATTGTCCGAGAACTTCGAAGAGTTTCTCCACATAGCCCTGCAGTGATCCCATGTTGGAATTCACAAAACCGATAGGATTATTGATTTCATGGGCGATACCTGCTGCCAGTTGCCCAACCGATGCCATTTTTTCCGATTGCATCAACTGGTCCTGTGCCTCTTGCAGCTTATGTATTAACTGTTTCTGCTCTTCGCCTTTTTTTTGCAGCGACTCTTCCATCGCCTTACGTTCACTGATGTCAGTCAATGAACCCACCACTTCAAGCGGATTGCCGGCCTCATCGCGGATTAGACGCAACATATCGTGCATCCAGATGTAATGGCCATTGCTATTTTTAAAACGGTATTCGTAAGTGCGTTCGCCCTCTGAGAACAGCATCGCCAGACTGGAAAATATCTGCGGCACATCCTCGGGATGAATATGATCAAACCAAAAATTCGGATCCGTGACCATCATCGCGGAATCGTAGCCCAGTATGCGTTGCGCATTGGAGCTGACATAGGTCATTTTGAAATCGCCGGTCGGTACGCTGCTGTAAATAATCGCAGGTGTATTATCAATCAGGTATTTCAGACGATTATGTAGCGCCTCTTCCTGATCGACATTCGCAGGCTGACTGGCGCTGGCAGCCGTGCTAGCGGAAGGCGCTGGCGCAGATAAGTCGAAATATTCAAATTGATTTTCCATCCGCTGCTCCGCATCCGCTTAAAGATGTTGCAAACGACTTATCTCAAAAAATTCTCGCATTCTTTACTTAACAATGTGTCCGCAGATCTACGCTCCCAGAACTAAAACGTCAATCTACATCCAATCTACTGCAACTAATTTCATACTACTCAGTATTCTGTCATTTGCAAGCGGCAACATTTAAAAATTGTTACCTTGGGAAAATAACTACATTAATGGAATTTAAAAAAGTCTTACTTTAAAAATGACAAAAGACCCCATCCATCAGACTTATCTGATGCGTTCCTCAATTAACATTACTTCAATACAATTCAATTTTTACATCGACAAGTATTGCTTTCGTAATCTAATTAGCTCATTGCATCTATCATCGTTATCGAGACTTCAAACCGTCGGAATAATGACGCGATGATTTCCGAAACACGTGTTACTTTCTTGTTAAAGGATCAATCTCATTGTGGTCATTATGAGTACACCAACAAGAAAATATGCCCTTAAACAAAAAGCGGATATCTGCAATCAGATATCCGCTTTTTGGGACACTACTTAAAGCTTATGTTATTCGTAATCGCTCACAGGAACACAAGAACAGAACAAATTACGATCGCCATACACATTATCCGCACGGCCTACCGGTGCCCAGTATTTTTGCTTGCGCAAAGATGGTACAGGGAAGGCAGCGACTTCACGGCCATACGCATGTGTCCATTCATTTGCGACCAGCACTTCTGCTGTATGCGGTGCATTTTTGAGCGGATTGTCTTTCGCATCGAATTCACCGCTGGCAACTTTAGCGATTTCTTCACGGATCACAATCATCGCGTCAATGAATCGATCCAACTCAGCTTGTGATTCGCTTTCTGTTGGCTCAATCATCAAAGTACCCGGTACCGGGAAACTCATCGTAGGTGCATGGAAACCAAAGTCGATCAGGCGCTTTGCGACGTCCTCGTTGCTGATGCCGGTTGCGTCAGTCAATGGACGCAGATCCAGAATGCACTCATGCGCAACCAGACCGTCGTGTCCAGCGTACAGCACTGGATAGTGAGGCGCCAGACGTTTAGCAATATAGTTCGCCGCAAGGATCGCTGTCTCTGTCGCCGCTTTCAACCCCTCGGAACCCATCATCGCGATGTACATCCAAGAGATTGGCAAAATACTGGCAGAACCAAATGGCGCAGCGCTGACAGCCGATATGCCGTCTTCACCACGAACATAACCCGTTGACTTCTGATTCGGCAAGAACTTTGCCAGATGCGCGCCTACGGCGACTGGACCAACGCCCGGGCCACCGCCACCGTGAGGGATACAAAAGGTTTTATGCAGGTTCAGATGACTAACGTCACCGCCGAATTTGCCAGGGGCAGCGACGCCGACCAGCGCATTCATATTCGCGCCATCTACATAAACCTGACCGCCATGGGCGTGAACGATCTCGCACAAAGTCTGAATGCCTTCTTCAAATACACCGTGCGTGGACGGATATGTAACCATCGCGGCTGCCAGATTGGCGCTGTGTTTTTCGGCTTTGGCTTTCAAGTCCACCAAGTCAACGTTACCGTTGTCATCGCAGGCAACGACAACGACATCCATACCGACCATACTGGCAGATGCCGGGTTAGTGCCGTGTGCCGATGAGGGGATCAGGCAGATGTTGCGATGTGCTTCGCCGCGAGACGCGTGATAAGCCTGAATCACCAGCAATCCAGCATACTCACCTTGCGAACCAGCGTTAGGTTGCAGTGATACAGCATCGTAGCCAGTCGCCGCGCACAACATCGCTTCTAATTGATCAATCATTTCACGGTAACCGGTAGTCTGGTCGTCCGGTGCGAAAGGATGAATATTAGAAAATTCTGGCCAGGTCACCGGAATCATCTCGGAAGTCGCATTTAACTTCATCGTGCAAGAACCGAGCGGGATCATGGTGCGATCCAGAGCCAGATCTTTATCGGCCAGACTACGCAGATAACGCAGCATGTCGTGTTCTGCGTGGTAACGACTGAAGGTCGGATGCGTCAGATACGTCGTGGTGCGTGCCAAGGCTGCCGGGAAGGCATCTGCCACGGTCGCTTCAATTGCCGCGAAATCTGGCATTGCTTTCCCTGATCCCAAAATGGCCCACAAAGCATCGACATCCGCGCGTGTCGCTGTTTCATCCAGAGAGACGCCTACTTGTGTCGCGCTGATCTGGCGCAGGTTGTAGCCTTTCGCTTGTGCGGCTGCATGAATAGCTGCGGCATCGGCGACGTTGATCGTTAAGGTGTCAAAGAAAGTTGCGTTGGTAATTGCCACGCCCATCGTTTTTAAGCCAGCCGCCAAAGTACCGGTCAGACGGTGGGTACGTTGCGCGATTTGTTTCAAACCAACCGGGCCATGATACACCGCATACATCGACGCGATTACTGCCAGCAAGACCTGTGCAGTACAGATATTCGATGTCGCTTTTTCCCGGCGGATATGTTGCTCACGTGTTTGCAACGCCAGACGATAAGCTTGTTTACCTTGCGCATCAACCGTCACACCCACCAGGCGGCCTGGCATAGAACGTTTGAATGCGTCTTTGGTACCCATGTAACCTGCATGTGGTCCGCCGAAACCGAGCGGCACACCGAAGCGCTGGCTGTTACCGACGACCACGTCAGCCCCCCAGGTACCCGGTGCCTCAATCAGCGTCAACGCCAGCAAATCAGCAGCGGCGATGACCATCGCGCCTTTGGCATGCGCAGCGGCGGCGAATTCGCGGTAATCACGGATCTCGCCATCAACGCCCGGGTATTGCAAGAGCACGCCAAAGCAATCGTTCTCCAAAGCTTCGTTTGCTGTCAAGGCACGTACTTCAATGCCCAAAGGCTTGGCACGTGTCTCGATGATCTCGCGGGTTTGTGGCAGCACATCATGCGCGACATAGAACACATTGGAATTCGATTTGCCAACGCGCTGGATCAGGGTCATCGCTTCGGCTGCAGCGGTACCTTCGTCCAGCATCGATGCGTTGGCGATGTCCATGCCTGTCATATCCATGATGACTTGCTGGAAGTTCAGAATCGCTTCGAGACGACCTTGAGAAATCTCTGGCTGGTACGGTGTGTACGCGGTGTACCAGGCTGGATTTTCAAAAATATTACGCAAAATCACGCCCGGCGTATGGGTGTTGTAGTAACCCTGGCCGATCAGGGATTTCAGCACTTTGTTCTTGCCTGCCAGCGCTTTTAATGTTGCCAGCGCTTCCGTTTCTGATTTGGCTTCGGTGAATTGCGCCAACGGCAATACGTCGTGGCGGCGGATATTGGCAGGGACAATCGCATCGATCAGGGCGGTGCGTGTCGCATAACCCAAGGTCTTGAGCATGGCGGCTTGTTCTGCCTCGGAAGGTCCGATATGTCTGGCGATGAAAGCGTCATGCGCTTCGAGTTGAGTTAGGCTAGTGCGGGTCATGGTATTTGTGGGGTAGAAACTGGTTAGAACAGAGTGTGGCGAATCACGGATGGTTGACCTGTCCGGATTAATTTGGTGCTCCGGGAAATGTCATTGTTGGAATGCAGCACAAGGCAAGGAACAAGAGGCGCAGCAATATATCGAATTGCGTGCATTAGCTGCGCCGTAATGCGCCCCGACAATGACATTTATCAGGACATCAAAAATTAGCCGATGTTTTTTTGGTAGGCGTCTGCAGACATCAAGGCATCAGCATCCGCCGCATTGGCTGGCTTCAATTTGAACAACCATGCATCAAATGCGCCTGCATTGATCGCATCTGGCGCGTCAACTACGGCATCATTGACGGCGACAACTTCACCAGCTACGGGTGCATACACGTCACCCGCTGCTTTAACAGATTCAATCACGCAGCAATCTTTACCTGCCGCCAACACCGTACCGACTTTCGGTAATTCAACGAAAACGATATCGCCCAACGCGTCTTGCGCGAAGTCGGTAATACCAACGGAGACTGTACCGTCGGCTTCAACGCGTACCCATTCATGGGACGCTGTGTATTTACGATCTGCTGGAACTGTCATGTGGCTCTCCAAAAAAATTTAAAATGATAATCTTTAAAAACTAAACACCTTTGCCGCAAAGGCACAAAGGTAGCTGAGAAATATTTCAAAAATCTCTGCGACCTCCGCGTCTCTGCGGCAAAAAAATAATTAAGCTACCAAAACTTTACCGTTACGTACAAATGGTAACTTCACTACTGTTGCTGCCAATTGTTTATCGCGGATTTGTACGTGAACTGTGTCGCCAATCGCAACACCCATAGGCAAGCGCGCCAGAGCGATTGCTTCTTGCATACTTGGGCTGAATGTACCGCTGGTGATTTCACCTTCACCCTGCGCGGTGATGACTTTTTGATGTGCGCGCAGGATGCCGCCTTTTTCACGCAAAATCAGCCCCAGAAACTGTGCTGTCTGTCCCTGTTCCTGCAAAGCTTTTTTACCGACAAAGTCACGCTCTGCAACTAGATCGATCGTCCATGCCAGACCGGCATTCAATGGATTCACGGTTTCATCCATATCCTGCCCATACAGATTCATGCCAGCCTCCAGGCGCAAGGTATCGCGTGCGCCAAGGCCTGCTGGTTTGACACCGGCGGCGACCAGTGCATTCCACAATTCAGTCACGCGCTCTGAGGCAACAGCGATTTCAAAACCATCTTCACCGGTGTAACCAGTACGTGCCACCATCACTTCGCCGAAAGAAGTGTCGGCAACGATCACTGCATTAAATGGTTTGATCTCAGCACTGGCCGCTTTGGTTTCTGGCAAAACTTCCCATGCTTTAGCGCGGGCATTTGGTCCTTGTACGGCAACCAGAGCAAACGCATTTGCACCATCGCGGCGCTGTGTAATGGTAATGCCGGCGTTGGTCGCAGCATTGTGCGCGGTCATCCAGGCAACGTCCTTTGCGGCAGTGCCTGCATTCACGACGAGGCGGAACCAGTCTTCGCTGAAGTAATAAATGATCAGATCGTCGACAACCGTGCCTTCAGGTTTCAGCATGCAGGAATACAGCGCTTTGCCCGGGACTTGCAATTTATCGACGTTATTGGCAACCAGGCCGCGCAGGAAGCTGCGGACGTTCTCGCCTTTCAGATCCACTACACACATATGAGACACGTCGAACATTCCGCAATCGGTGCGGACAGCATGATGTTCTTCGATTTGTGATCCGTAATTGACGGGCATGTCCCAGCCGCCGAAATCAACCATTTTTGCGCCAGCGGCACGGTGGGCAGAATTAAGTGGAGTTACTTGAAGAGTTGCGGCTGCTTGCGTCATGAGAACCTCATTACCAAAATAGAAGGGACGATGCACCACACGGACGAGCTACAGCTCATCGCATGCGATCACATCGCAGACCCCTCTGTCCTGATACCTGAGAGATTACGGACTGACCTTGCGGCCCATCCGTGCGCACCTTCGGTGGATAGTTCGGCGTGATACCAACATGCCGCTATCGCTCTCCAGAGTTTGGGGTGTTTCTACAGCCCCGTTGATCAGTCCTTTTGCCTGAGAGTTTTTGGGTGTTAGCCCCTTCGGCGGTAACCATGGCTCGTTCGCTGGTCACGCTCTCCTGATCAAGTAGCGCGATTATAAGGGCTTCGCCTCTTAATGTGAACTTCAGCAGGCTAAATATTTGAGTCAGCCAGATTTAAAAAAGAATCCGCATATTCCATGAGGCTTTACAGACATAAATGGCTTAAAAGGCGCATGGAATATGCGGATTCGTTTCTAGAAATGCCTAAAAAATCATACTCAGGCGCATCTCGTGGCTTTATTGCAAAAACGTAAAACTCGCCCTAAGGGAAGATTGCTGCACCGCTGTTGACGATCAAACCTGACGCCATGCCAGGTTACAGCCAAAGGTCTTTTAGCAGTTTTTTGCGGGACTATTGATTGATTAATTATTTGTTTGATTGAGTGTTCGGTTGATCAATCAACAATATCCCACCGACATGATGAAACAACCCATCGCTATGGGCGGCCGGTTTAATCCCGATAATTTAAGTCGGCTTATTTAATCCCGTTTATTTAATACCGCCTATTTAATCTCGATATATATCACGCTTAATCTGCTGCATTTGCTGGCTATAACGGAACTCCCAGCTACGTAAATCATCCATGCGGTGCGCAGTTCCCTGCAAAAACTCACGCAACTCTTGGCGCTCCCGCTCACGTTTGCGGTCATTGTTCGCGGTATCGTTATTAGTCACGCGATTTTTGTCGTCCTGATCGCGCCGGATCTCCCGCTCAATCCGTTCTAGCCGGCGGGCGGCATCGCTACGGCGATCGTTCAATGACGCCAGATCCATGTTGATGTTACTGAGTTTTCTGGCAATGTCCTCATAATCCTGCCCGGCACTCCAGGCACGTCGCGCTCTGTTTTGCTGATTCGCCTGACAGACTTCGATTGCCATACGGTGATTACTGCGACCAAAAGCAAAAGCATTATCAGGACTGCAATAGACAGCATTTTGCGCAAACCACGCCTGATTATAGGTGTCACGCGTTTGCGGAATGACGAACACATTATTGCGACGGGCATTACTCATGCGGTCTTCGAGCTGATTGGGCTGACCAAAACCATCGGTATTACCGGCCTCACGCCAGTACTGGATTAATCGCTGCTCCCACTGCTGCTGGTATTCGGTCTCACTGAATTTCAAGCCTCTGGCCTTAGCATCCGCGCGACGGGTAATTACATCCCGCCCCTCGGTCGCATCACTCCAGCCTAGGCGACGCCAGTATTCGATGATTTCTTTATTCCAGGCTTCTTTGTAGGCATCTTCCCGCACCAGAACACCGGTTGTCTGCGCCGCCTGCGCACGATGTTTCAGCTCACTGTCTGGCACCCCGTCATGCGCGTCCTGAAAACCGATTTGCGTCCAGTAGGCATAGTTACCGACACGCCAGCCTTGCTGATAACTGGTTTGATTAAAACCGATCGTTTGTCCGCTGACCGCCCTGAGTTGCTCATCTTTTGCCGAATGACCTGCCTTGCCATCCGTGTCGCCAATACCGTACCAATAATCGGCATTGCCTCGTACCCAACCCCGCTGATACGCATCGGGATTTGGTGGCGTATGGTTTTTAACGATAATCTCGGTTTTTAATTGCCGTTCATAGTTGGATACCGCAAGTGCGCTGATACCATCCCGCGCACCGACCTCCTCCCAAAAATGCTGATTACCTTGTTGCCAGCCAGCCTGATACTGCCCCGCTGATTCCAGTTTAATTTTGTCACCATCAACCGCTGCACAAAATTGGCGACGCTCATCAAAGCGCGGATCGAAACCCTGTGCGCCATCTTTATTACCGATGAAATTCCAGTCACCTACCTTGCAATCCTGCCGCTGATTCATGGTCGTCTGACATCCGGCCAGAGGAAGCAGCATGACGACTGCGAGAAGAGCCTTGCGACTTATTGTGAACATAAAGGGACTTTGAGGTAGTGAGGGTGTTACCTCAACGTTTGCGTTATTGGTTTTGTTGACCTGACAGCCTATTTGTTTTGACCTAAAGCGCATTAGCCCCGTAAATATTTGCTTTTCTAGAAACAATTCTGACTATAATTATTTTTTCACTTCGATCAAGGAAAAACATTATGGCGCGATTCTTTAAATGGACTGGTCGTGCACTACTCGTGCTACTGCTTATCCTCGCAGTCGGTTTTATTCACGTCTGGTATTTCAAACCACTTAAAGCTGACTGGTTCTACGGCCGCGTGATGGCACGTTATGCATTAGACCAGCCCGAGATGTTGTCCAGCATGCGTATTCTTCCTGACTGGATGGATTTTTACAGTGACAAATTCAGCGATGCATCCCCAGCAGCAGATCAAAAAATGGCAGATATGGTGCGTGACAATCTCGCTACGCTACATCGATATCCACGCGATACCTACAGTCGAGATGAACAATTATCCTACGATACGATGGAATATTACCTGCGCATACAGGACGAAGGGGATCAATTTCGAGATCTGAATTTCCCGGTAAATCAGATGTTTGGCGTGCAATCGAGTTTGCCGAATTTCATGATCGATATTCATCAGATCAATTCTGCAAAAGACGCCAAAAATTACATCGCACGCTTGAATAAATTCCCGCTTAAATTCGATCAGGTGCTTGAAGGATTGAAAATCCGTGAAGACAAAAATATCATTCCGCCGCAATTTCTCGTAGAAAAAGTCTTAGTGCAAATGCGGGACTTTATCGCCAAACCTGCTAAACAAAATCCGCTATTCATCAGCTTCAAAGAAAAACTCGACAAGTTACCAGCAAACACAATCGATACAACAACGCGCCAAGCCTTAATGATCGAAGCGGAAACCAGTGTGACGAAACAAGTCTATCCCGCATATCAAAAACTGATTCAGCACTTCACCTCACTGCAAGCTAAAGCACAGGGCAATTTTGGCGCCTGGCATTATCCCGGAGGCGCTGCGTATTATGCATGGGCAGTCAAGATGCACACAACGACCGACATGACGCCGCAACAAGTGCACGATCTGGGATTAGTAGAAGTTGCCCGCATCAGTGGAGAGATGGATGCTATTTTAAAAAGCAAAGGTCTGAGCGAAGGTACCGTCGGCGCTCGCGTACTGCAGTTATCCGAGGATCCGGCACAACTTTATCCGAACACACCAGAGGGTAAACAAGCCATGCTCAAGGGCTTTCAGGTGATTTTGGATGAGGTCAACAAAGGACTCGATAGCAGCTTTGATGTGCGCCCAAAACTCGGCGTCGAAGTAAAAGCGGTGCCAGAATTTTCTCAGGCAACTGCACCGGGAGCGTACTACAACCCAGGTGCATTCGATGGCTCGCGCCCTGGCATCTTTTACGCAAACATGCGCGACACAAAAGAAAATCCTAAATTCACCATGCGCACCCTCGCTTATCACGAAGGGATTCCGGGGCATCATTTCCAGATCTCTATCGCACAAGAGCTGCAAGACGTTCCGTTCTTCAGGCAAGTCTTGCCATTCACTGCTTATGCGGAAGGCTGGGCTCTGTATGCAGAACGTCTCGCTTGGGAGCTTGGATTTGAAAAAGATCCGATGGATAATCTGGGTCGACTGCGTGATGAAATGATGCGGGCGGTTCGCCTCGTGGTGGATAGCGGCATTCATTACAAGCACTGGACGCGTGAACAGGCGATCCAATACATGACGGACAATACAGGCATGGCGCTCACCGATGTCACCGCCGAAATTGAGCGTTACATGGTTGATCCGGGTCAGGCACTGGCATATAAAGTCGGTATGCTAAAAATCCTCGCCCTGCGTGAGAAAGCCAAGCTCGCGCTCGGTGACAAATTCGATCTCAAACAATTTCACAACGAGGTACTGACCCACGGCGCCCTGCCGTTAGTGGTACTAGAACGTGTAATTGATGACTGGATTGCGAAGCGTAAAAAAGCGTAAGCAGAGACATCAACTCTCGCTACTATTTTCTGACACGTATTTTCTGACAGGTCAAAAATGAGGCTCACTGAGAAGTGAGCCTCATTTTTTTGTGACGTCATGTGGCCTGCCGCTAACGAATCAATACGCCACAAGAACGTCCTTACCGCACCCATACTAAGGGGATGTATATGTTAAAGACGCTTTAAAAATAAGCAGAGATAGCCTTATTTATCCATATACTCCCCACAACATCCCCATAAACACTATATAAAAAATATAAGAGAATCACGTTCAAAGGGAAAACAACGTTCTCAGCAACCCGTACCAAGGCAATCTTGTTTCGACCGACACTGTCCCCATATCAGTTTTTTGTATTATTTCCTAATGTGCCAGGTTCGCTCCTACACAGGAGAAAGCTGACACAATACTGCTTCTCTCAATTAGTTCAGCTATTTCCGCCATTTCCATCACCTCTCACCTGAAGCGACTATGACCGCCCCTTCCAATACTGACAATACTGACGCTGCGTCTAAAAGTAGTCTGGCGACACTTAAAGGTTTAATTCCGTTTTTGCTTCCTTATCGTCGTCAGTTTTTTTTGGCCGGAATTGCGCTAATCATTGCAGCTAGTGCAACGCTGGCGATTCCGTATGCTTTCCGTCAGATGATCGATTTGGGGTTTAGCACGACCGGAGCAAAAAGCATCAAGCATGTAGACCTGACTTTTCTGGCCTTATTTGGTGTGGCATGCGTACTCGGTGTCGCAACGGCGGCGCGCTTTTACATGGTGTCGTGGTTAGGTGAACGGGTGACGGCGGATATTCGCAATGCGGTGTATTCGCATGTGGTAACGCAGAGCCCGGAGTTTTTTGAAACGACACAGACAGGAGAAGTACTATCGCGTCTGACGACAGATACAACGCTGATTCAGTCGGTGGTGGGCACCAGTATTTCGATGGCCTTGCGTAATATTCTCTTGTTCATCGGTGGTCTGGCGATGCTATTTGTGACCAGTCCGAAGCTGGCCTCCATCATCATCGTCACACTGGCGGCAACCATCCTGCCCATCGTCTTGTTCGGTCGTAAAGTCCGCAAGCTGTCGCGTGACTCGCAGGACCGGATTGCGGATGCATCTGCCGTTGCAGGTGAAATCTTGAATGCCATGCCAACGGTGCAAGCCTTCACCCATGAACATATCGAAGCGCAGCGTTTTTCTGGTTCGGTAGAAAGCGCCTTCGCTACGGCGATGCGTCGTATCCGTGCGCGTTCTCTGCTGACGATGTTGGCGATTTTGTTGGTGTTTGGTGCGATTGTGTTTGTGTTATGGCTAGGCGCGCATTCCGTGATGGACGGAAGTATGAGTGGCGGCGAACTTGGTCAGTTCATTCTGTATGCAACAATCGTAGCAGGTGCAGTGGGAGCGTTATCTGAGGTACTGGGAGAAGCACAACGTGCAGCCGGCGCAACAGAACGTCTGTTGGAACTGATGTCACTCGAATCACCAATACAATCACCAGCAAACGCATTGTCACTACCGGTTCTAACGACGAATGGCGCGGCACTATCACTGTCGGATGTAGTATTCCACTACCCTTCCCGGCCGAACATGGCGTCTATCGGTCATATCTCACTCGACATCGCTCCAGGTGAAACAGTCGCCGTGGTCGGTTCGTCCGGCGCTGGCAAAACCACCTTATTCCAGTTGTTGTTGCGCTTTTATGATCCGCAACAAGGTAGCATCAAACTCGATGGCGTTGAACTGCGTCAGCTAGATTTACATACGCTGCGCAATGCGATCGGCATCGTGCCGCAGGATACGGTCATTTTTTCTGCGAACGCGATGGAAAATATCCGCTACGGTAAAGCCGATGCCACTGATGCAGAGGTAATTGCCGCTGCCAAAATGGCCGCAGCACATGAGTTCATCGAGCGCCTGCCGGAAGGCTATCAATCCTTTTTGGGTGAGCGCGGCGTACGCCTGTCCGGCGGTCAACGTCAGCGAATTGCGATTGCACGGGCCTTGCTGAAAAATCCGCCATTACTATTACTCGATGAAGCAACCAGCGCGCTGGACGCGGAATCAGAACGACTGGTGCAGGGTGCACTCGAGGTCGCAATGAAAGGTCGCACGACCCTGATCATTGCTCACCGTCTGGCAACCGTACTGCGCGCCGACCGCATCATCGTGATGGAGCACGGTCACATCGTCGAAACTGGCACGCACACCTCGCTGGTGGCGCAGGGCGGCATTTATGCCAAGCTCGCCTCACTGCAATTTAATACGATGCTGGAGTAATCCAGCACGCTCCTTGTGGCAGAATAACTCGCTTAAGTTCGGGTCTGAATTAAGATTTACATTCAAGACTGAATTAGGATCTAAATTAGCACCTGTTTTGACACCTATTAATAATCAACCACAAGGAGACAATGATGATCGGTTACGTCACACTAGGTACGAATCACTTTGAACGTGCAGCACAATTCTATGACAACTTGCTCGGCGTCATCGGCGCAAAGCGCTATATGGAATCGGATCAATTCATCGCCTGGGCAGTCAGCCCGACGCAACCCTCGCTAGGGATAATTAAGCCGTATGACGGCAATGCTGCGACGGTCGGCAATGGCGTGATGGTAGCTCTTATCGTGGACAGTCCAGCCAAGGTAGATGCGCTGTACAACAAAGCAATTGAACTCGGTGGCAAAGACGAAGGCCCCGCGGGTCCGCGCGGTGGTGGTGGATTCTATGCGGGTTATTTCCGCGACCTTGATGGAAATAAGCTCAACGTATTTTGCATGGGTGGCTAAGGAACCGGTATTGATTCCAGTTTAATTGAACGATCACCTCATCTCGCTCAATCACACAATCACTCAATCACAACGCTGCCTTCATTCAATGATGGCAGCGATTTTTTTGAGCTTAATTGCTTTGTCAAACTTTCCATTTATCGATCAGCTTTCGTTCAACTATTACCCGGCTAGCAGTATTTATTTACTCATGGTTCGGCCGCTGTTCGCCTGTTGATCGATGAGGCTACTGCCTGCAAAATATCCTCAGACAATTGAGCATCATCTACTGCTCTCGACAATACCAAGGCACCGACCATAGTGGCAAAAGTTACCAGTGCTTTATCCTGCTTTGCCGCCTTCGACTTGCCGGGCAATACTTTACTCAATATACCGACCAGTCCGCGCACCCCCTCAGTGACGCTGGTGCGAACTGAGGAATTTTGCCTGGCGATATCGGCACCAAGAGCGGCAATTGCACAGCCACGGCCAGGATGATCTCTGTGCTTGGCAGTCAGATAGAATGACGTGATAGTTTCCAGCGGATGATCGGGATCCTTTTCAACCATGGCCTGCCAATGCTCGACAGAGCGCTCCAGAGTTCTTGCGCAACTTTGCGCAACCAGGTCATCTTTGGAAGCGAAGTGCCCGTAAAAACCACCATGGGTCAGCCCCGCACTCTTCATTAAATCGGCGACACCGATACCGTCAAAACCTTTTTCGCGGAATAACTGCGCAGCAACATCAAGGATGCGCTCGCGGTTTTCTGCTGCCTGCTCTCTGCTGACTCTCATCGTAAGCCTTAATTATTTTGTACTTAATCCTTGACATTATAGATTATGGTCGTAATATATTCAATCATGATGATCATCATTTATAAATCAGGGCAATTACCTGTCAACTACACGTGGATTGAAACAAGGCCCGTGAAAGAGAAATGCAATTACTGACGCCCAATAATGTTCAAACACAACCAACAGCACCAAAGCCTGCCAACCTCTTTAAAGCACATGGAGCAAAGAATGACACAAGCACAATTAAATAGCGATGCGCACCGCGCCTCCCTCGGCACTGCCTTGATTACCGGAGCCTCGTCTGGCATCGGCTCCATTTATGCAGACCGCCTGGCACATCGCGGTTACGATCTGATACTGGTGGCACGCGACCAGGTGCGACTGGACGAACTGACCGACAAACTCCGCACAGAGACTGGCGCCAAAATCAGCGTCTTGCGCGCCGACCTGACGAACAAGGCTGATCTGGCGCTCGTCGAACATCAACTCATCAGTGACACAAGTATCACCATGCTGGTCAATAACGCAGGTATCGCCGCCAACGGACCGCTGGCGGGGGCGAATTTGAATCAGATCGAGGGCATGATCAAATTAAATGTGCTAGCTCTCACACGACTGGCCAGCATCGCCTCGACTGAATTTGTCGCCCGCCAGCAAGGCAAGCTGATCAATATCGCCTCTGTAGTTGCATTAGCGCCAGAGATGTTTAATGCCAGTTACAGCGCGACGAAAGCCTATGTACTCAGTCTGACGCAAACCTTGCATCAGGAAATCAGCAAATACGGCGTACAAGTACAAGCAGTATTGCCCGGCATCACCCGTACCGAGATATGGGAGCGCAGCGGAATAGATGCAGCGAATCTGCCCGCCGCCATGATCATGGAAGTCGATGAACTGGTCGATGCCGCCTTAGCAGGACTGGACGACGGTGAGCTGATCACGATCCCTTCCCTGCCCGATACCGCGGACTGGACGAACTTCATTGCCGCCCGCGCGAAGCTAGGGCCCAATTTATCGCGTCAGCATGCCGCGCCGCGCTACCAGCGTGTAGCGACGTCCTGATCATTCCGAACATAGGAGCACCAGATGCGGCGGAGCGGATTAATAACGAATGATTAAGACCTAAGTCCTGCTGCGCGCACCACATTCCACATCCAATAACAAAGGACATAATCATGACAACTGCAACTGAGAATGCAGCAAATACCGGCAATAAAGCCATGGCAGTCTGGCTGGTATTGCTCGCTGCCGCCGGGACTTTTTCACTCACAATGGGAACCCGGCAAACCATGGGCTTATTTCTCAGTCCCTTAAATACCGCGACAGGACTAGGGATAGGCAGCATCAGTCTGGCATTTGCGTTCGGCCAGTTATGCTGGGGTCTGACGCAGCCATTTGCCGGTGCGATGGCCGATAAAATTGGTGCTGGCCGTGTCCTGCTGACAGGTATTTTGCTGGTCGCGACCGGGACATTTATCACGCCGATGATGACGACAACTGCAGGACTGATTTTCAGTATCGGCATCTTGTCTGCCGGCGGCGCTGGCATGGCGGGACCGGCAGTGTTGATGGCTACAGCAAACCGTCTGATCCCTGCGCATCAGCGGGGCATGGCGACGGGCATTATCAATGCGGGTGGTTCTTTCGGACAGTTTTTAATGGCGCCGTTAGCAGGTGCACTGATGCTGAGTTATGGCTGGGGTAATGCAATGCAGGTGCTGGCGGTGATCGTCCTGCTTGCACTGCCAGCCACTTTTTTATTGCGTGGTAATTCGGTGCAGATGAATGCAGCATCGGGGATCGCGCCGGTATCGACCTTGGATGCGATACGCAGTGCGCTGCGCAATCCGAGCTATCTGATGCTAAGCGCAGGCTTCTTTGTGTGCGGGTTTCATGTCGCTTTTCTGGCGACGCATTTACCTGGCGTGATTGCTTCTTGCGACTTGCCAGCACAGTTCGGCGCATGGTCGCTAGCGATGCTGGGTTTATTCAATATCGTCGGTAGCGTAAGTATGGGCTGGGCGGTCGGACGCTGGCGTATGAAATCGCTGTTGTCACTCCTGTATACAATACGTGCTCTCGCTGTACTTCTTTTTTTGATGACGCCAAAAACAGGAACCGTGATGTTGATCTTCGCCGCGATCATGGGCCTAACGTTTTTATCTACCGTGCCACCAACGGCAGGTCTGGTCGCCAAATTTTTTGGCCCGGCAAACATGGCAACCCTGTTTGGCATCGTGATGCTCACACATCAGGTAGGTGGCTTCCTTGGCGTATGGTTAGGCGGCAAAGTATTTGACGCCACCGGTAACTATAATTTGATGTGGTACATCGATATCATGCTGGCAGCTGGTGCTGCTCTGTTGCATTTGCCAATTAAAGAAAAAAAGCTGAGACCTGCAATGGCTTGATTTTGATTCAATCAACTAAATAGATTCAATAAAAAATACGGTGTTGTATCTACCGGATTTTTTATTCTGCCCGGTAACCAGTAGGCGATTTTGTCAATTTACTCCGGGGCTTGGTATAAGGAAAAGAGCTTCACAAAACCGGCTAAAAACGCAGTTCATACCAATCATGTTTTTCAATACTCTGCACATCCTGATCTGGGGTGGATGATGTATCACCTAAGAACAACAGATAGCAGCCCATCAGAGATCAAACACGATGTTGTGCTTTACATTTTACCGTGATATGATGATCATCATGCGAAAATTATCCACCAATATCCGAAGCTCCGCCAAAGAAGCCTCACACGAGCGCATCGTTGATGTTGCTGCACGCGCCATACGACGTAGCGGCTATGACGGTACGGGTGTCGCCGACATCATGAAAGAAGCCGGTCTGACGCACGGTGCCTTTTACGCCCATTTCACCTCCCGCGAAGCCATGCTGGTCGAGGCGGTAGAGCGCGCCGGGGCGCAAGCCAATGCTGCGGCGCTAAGTGTCGTTGCGACCGTTCCGCCGGAGCAGGCTTTGCACGCTTTGATGCGGGTTTATCTTTCAAAAGAGCACCTTGATGGCATCGAAACTGGTTGTCCAGTGTCGGCTCTTGGCTCTGAAATGCCACGTCAATCGCCAGAGGTGCGCCGCGCAGCCACGCGCCGCATTAAAGAGATGATTGATCTTGTCGCGCGCCAGATGCCGGATTGGGGGCAGCCCGACGCGCATGAGCGTGCGCTGGTGACCGTGGCCACGATGGTTGGCACATTGATGCTGGCCCGCGCGGTCGATGATACTGCCTTGTCTGATGCGCTATGCAGTGCAACATTGAAGAACCTAGACCATGCTGAAGCGTAATCCGACTATTGATGCTTTTTTGTTCGTCTCAATATATGATGATCATCATGCCAAATTATTTCATGTGCTAACCCTTAAATTTTAACCCCACATTTTTTTGAAACGAGGAAATATCATGAAAGCTTTCATCCTTGATGGTTATGGAAAAAAAGCGCAGTTACGGGCAGGTGAAATGCCGGAACCTGAGTTGCGCGAAGACGAAGTATTGGTTCAGGTGCACGCTAGCGGCGTGAATCTGCTGGATTCCAAAATCCGAGCCGGCGAATTCAAACTGATACTGCCGTACCGTCTACCGCTCGTGCTCGGTCATGATGTCGCCGGGGTGGTGACGCGAGTTGGATCACGGGTGCGGCAATTCAAAGTTGGCGACGAGGTCTACGCCAGACCAGATGATTTCCGCATTGGCACGTTTGCGGAAATCGTCGCGGTCAAAGAGGCCTCGCTGGCGCTCAAGCCTAACAACATCAGCATGGAAGAAGCCGCCTCGCTCCCTCTAGTGGGTTTGACGGTTTGGCAAGCGCTGGTCGAAAAGGCCAAGCTGAAAAAAGGCCAGAAGGTGTTCATCCAGGCCGGTTCCGGCGGTGTCGGCACATTTGCGATTCAATTAGCCAAGCATCTGGGTGCAACTGTGGCGACCACCACCAGCACAGCAAATGTCGCCTTGGTGAAGAACCTGGGCGCAGATATCGTCATCGACTACAAGACCGAGGATTTCGAAAAAATCCTGAGCGGCTACGACGTAGTGTTGAATAGCCAGGATGCCAAGACGCTAGAAAAGTCCTTGAATGTGCTGAAACCCGGCGGAAAACTCATCTCCATTTCAGGGCCGCCTGATCCTGAATTTGCCGAAGGAATCAAGGCTCCCTGGTTTGTGAAACAAGTCATACGGCTTTTGAGTTTTACTACCAGGAGAAAAGCCAAGCGCCGTAACGTCAGTTACTCGTTCCTATTCATGAAAGCTAGCGGCAGCCAATTACGTCAGATCACACCGCTCATCGAGTCCGGCGCGATACGCCCGGTAGTCGATAAGGTCTTTCCGTTCGCATCAACTAACGATGCATTGGCTTACGTCGAAAGCGGGCGCGCTAAAGGAAAGGTAGTCACCAAACTTCTATAAATCATCGCCATAAGCACAATTGGTAATCGCACGTCCATTCATATGACGATCATCATATTTTGATCGTTATTTAACCCAGGAGTCTCAAATGAAAATTGAAAATGCTGTCATCCTCATCACTGGTGCCAACCGCGGAATCGGCTTGGCGTTTGCCCGAGCATTGCTCGCTCGTGGTGCCCGCAAGGTCTACGCCGCTGCGCGTGACCCTGCTACGGTTACTTTGCCGGGCGTTCAGGCCTTGCAGCTTGACGTGACCAAGCCCGAAGAGATCGCTGCCGCCGCACGTCAGGCTGCGGACGTAACCATCGTGATCAATAACGCTGGTATTGCTCAGCCTGGCGGGTTTCTCGCGCCGGACAGCGAAGCAGTTGCGCGACGTATTTTTGAGACCAATTTCTTTGGCATGCTGAACATGAGCAAGGCCTTTGCGCCTGCGCTCAAAGCCAACGGCGGAGGTGCGCTACTGAATGTGTTGTCGGTCGCGTCGTGGCTCAATGGCGCTGAGTTGGCCGCCTATTCGGCCAGCAAATCGGCCGCGTGGTCGCTGACCAATGCACTGCGTCACGAGCTGGCGGGTCAGAACACACAAGTGCTGGGCTTGCACATGGCCTACGTAGACACCGATCTTACCCGGGGTTTTGATGTAGCGAAAAGCAGTGCCGAAGAGATCGTCGAGCGCGCGCTGGATGGACTTGAGGCAGGCGTCGACGAAGTGTTGGCTGATGCGCTGACCCAGCAGGTCAGGCAAGGGCTGAAGGCAGCGCGCCCGATCTACCTGCCACAGGCCAACTGAGTCCACAACGTACGACTAACCAAGCAAAAAGACAATCTTATTATTCACAACTCTTTCGGCACCCACTTTGCTACTGAGCAAGCTGGGAGCCTGACTATAAGGACCAATGTAATGAATCATCTACTAAAGACCAGTATCCTCGGATTCGCTCTGGCCACCACACTCCTTTCAACCTCAGTTGCTGCGGCCGATGCGACTCCCATCGACGCGATCAAAAGCCCGCGGGCGATTGATCAAGAGTCGCAAGAGTCGAGGGACACTTGGAAGAATGTACAAACGCAAACCATCACGGAAGGGGGTGTGAGCTATGCGTACCGTGAACTTGGGAAAAGCAACGGTGGTACACCAATAGTGCTCCTCGTACATCTAGCAGCTGTCCTTGATAACTGGGATCCGCGCATAGTGGACGGCCTTGCAGCGAAGCACCACGTGATCGCCTTTGACAACCGTGGCATCGGCGCATCCAGTGGGTCGCCGTCGAATTCGATTGAGCAAATGGCCGACGATGCCACTGCCTTCATCAAAGCCATGGGGCTCAAACAGGTTGACCTCCTAGGATTTTCGATGGGTGGCATGATCGCCCAGGAAATCGTATTGAAGGAGCCACAACTGGTCCGCAAAATGATACTTGCGGGGACAGGCCCTGCCGGTGGCGAGGGTATCAGTTCGGTGGCAGGCGTGACCTTTTACGACATGTTTAGGGGCTTCTTTACGGGCCAGGATGCGAAGCAGTTTTTATTCTTCACACGCACACCAGGTGGTATCGAGGCCGGTAAGGCGTTTTTGGAACGACTGAAGGAGCGCTCTGAGAATCGTGACAAGGAAATCAGCGTCAGCGCATTTCTCGCCCAGTTGCAGGCCTTGCGCACCTGGGGCCGCAAGGAACCAGCGGATCTCTCGGTCGTGAAACAGCCTGTACTGGTTGTCAACGGCGATGCTGACCGCATGGTCCCCACGCCAAACACGCGTGACTTGGCACGGCGGCTTCCGAACAGCACCTTGATCATTTATCCCGATGCGGGTCATGGCGGCATCTTTCAGTTTCATGCCGATTTCGTACCCAGCGCACTTGAGTTTCTGGCCCGATAGCCTTTGCCCACAAGAGGATTTCAACATGACCGATGCACATTTCAATACCCCCACTCGCTTCGTCGATGCCAATGGCGATAAATTCGCCTATCGGCGCTGGGGCAACTCCACGACAGACCAGCCACCACTGTTCTTCTTGCAACACTTTCGCGGCGGCATGGACCATTGGGACCCTCTAATGACGGATGGTCTGGCCGCGGGACGCGAGGTGATTCTCTTCAACGGTCGAGGCGTTGCATCGTCTTCAGGCACGCCGCGCACCCGCATTGAACTTATGGCCGACGATGCGGCAGCAGTCATACGCGCACTCGGACTTCAAAAGGTCGATGTCTTGGGTTTCTCGTTGGGAGGTTTTCAGGCGCAGGATCTTACGCGACGCCATCCCGATCTGGTTCGCAAGCTTATGCTGCTGGGAACCGGGCCAAGGGGCGGGAATCCAGATTCAGAACCTGGCGTGCTGGAGGCCGCACCGCGTCCCATTCCGACCATCGACGATTTCCTGTTTCTTTTCTTCGGCCGTTCCGAGGCGGCGAAGCAGGCCGGACGCGATTTCTGGAAACGCCGCCACCAGCGCGTGGACCAGGACCCACCCAGTTCCCCCGCCGTGATACAGGCCCAGATCGAGGCCAACATGTACTACTTGCCAAAACTAGATACCAAAGCGCCTTTCGCCCACCTGCGCGACATCAAGCAGCCGACCTTCATCTTGAATGGCGTGAACGACGTGATGATTCCGTCCATCAATTCTTGGTATATGGCCCAGAACATCCCGAATGCCCAGCTGTTCATCTATCCGGATGCCGGTCACGCGGCGCAATTCCAATATCCCGAGCGGTTCTTGCAGCATGCCATCCAGTTTCTCGGCGAATAAGAACGTATTTAAAACGCATTCGACGACATTAAAGAAAGCAAACCATCATGTTGAAATTTAAATTCTTGCTGTTGGCCTTGACCAAGCTTCTGCAGAGGGCCGTCAAACGCAATCCGGCATGCGCCCGGTATATTGCGGGAAAAGAGCTTGTCTTTCAAATGCAAACGCTTGACGGAATGGGCCGTCATTTCAGCATCAAGAATGGCATGGTGAGCTCCACCGCTGGGCTCACCAATCAGCCGCAGTTCACCTTCACTTTCAAAAATGCTGCCAGAGGCTTTGCCATTCTTTCCGCGAAGGATAGTAAGGGGGCTTTTCTAGCGGCACTGCATGATGAGGACCTGGTTCTCAGTGGCGATTTTGTTGAAGTGATGTGGTTTCAAGGACTGACTGAGTTCTTGCAGCCAGCCAGCGATCCGCAGCATTAACCGCGCGCACCATGTCCCACATTCCAGAAAAAGCAATTTTCTAATCCATCCACTTTATAGGTACACCATGTCCACGAAGCATTCGTCCGAAACTCAGCCATTGAGTCAGCCATTGAGTCAGCCATTAAGTCAGCCATTGACTCAAGCACTGCGCTTACCTAACGGTAATGTGCTGCGAAACCGCCTGGCCAAGTCCTCCATGAGCGAAACACTTGGAACCTATGCAAATCATGCGACGCCAAAGTTGGTCGAACTGTATCGACGCTGGGCTTCCAGCGGAATCGGATTGATGTTCACCGGCAATGTAATGATAGACCGGCGTGCATTGGGCGAGCCTGGCAATGTGGTGATCGAGGACGAATCCGATTTGCCCATCTTGCAGCAATGGGCTCGCGCGGCCACTGACCAGGGCGCAGCGCTGTGGGTGCAGCTTAACCATCCCGGCAAACAATCACCTAAGGGCTTGAATGTGAGCAATCTCTCGCCCTCTGCCATTCCCTTCAGAGCAGACATGGCAGCATTTTTTGAAACCCCGCGCGAAGTGACGACCGAGGAAATCCACGACATTATTCGGCGCTTTGGGCGCAGCGCGGCCATTTGCAAGAAGGCCGGCTTCAGCGGGGTGCAGATACACGGTGCCCATGGCTATTTGGTGAGCCAGTTCCTGTCACCCCATCACAACCAACGAAACGATCAATGGGGAGGGAGTCCGGACAACCGGCGACGTTTTGTCATGGCCGTCTACGCTGAAATTCGCAAACAGGTGGGAGCGGATTTTCCGGTTGGCATCAAGCTTAACTCGGCTGATTTCCAGCGCGGCGGCTTCACCGAGGAAGAGTCGATGGCCACCATTCATGCTCTCGCAGAAGCTGGCATCGACCTGATCGAGATTTCCGGTGGCACCTACGAGGCTCCGGCAATGGGCGGTGCCTTTCATCAAGCGCAGAAGGCCACAACGGCGGCACGCGAAGCGTACTTTTTGGAATTCGCGGAGAAAGTACGTGCAAAAGTGAGCGTGCCTTTAATGGTTACTGGCGGCTTCCGTACCGCCGAAGGGATGAACGCAGCATTGCGCTCTGGCGCACTCGACATCGTTGGCCTGGCGCGGTTGTTGGCAATCGATCCCGATGCACCTGCCGCTTTACTGAAAGGCCGCGACAGCCCGCACCGGGTGCGGCCGATCACGACCGGCATCAAGCCGGTGGACCGCTTGGGCATCATGGAAGTCCTGTGGTACACATTGCAACTCGGGCGGATCGCAGGTGGCGGCAATCCCAGGCCCAATGAAAGCGGCTTGACGGCCTTTCTCAAGAGCCTGATGAAAAGCAGCTGGGGCAATTTCCGCACGCGGCGCCTACGGGCTTGATCCAATACAGGAGTTGGAGCCTAGCGGGAGTGTACTGCGAAACTAAGTCAACTCTAATGCCAGGCTGATGGCAGCGAGGCAACCGCGTTGCTGGGTTCACTTTAGCGGTGATCAGAGGAAGCCGCAGATTGGCTCTCTGCCTTGTATGCAAGCAGAAACGCATCGGAAGCCACCTGATCGGCCAGTGCCCTCAAACTCGCAGCCGAGGCGGGGCCCAGAGCGAACTCCACTTGATCGTTTGCTGCCGCCCAGCGCACCACTGCTTCGGAAAGCAGTGTCTTGCCAAACGGGGTGAGAACGCCGTGTTTGGTCCGCCGGTCTTGGGCGTCCTGACGCAGCTCAACAATTCCATCGCGTACCAGCGGCCTGAGCGCATGGGTCAGAGCCGAAAGTTGGATAGCAAGCCGGGTCGCCAGATCCTGCAGTGTCGGTCCTTGTTGATCTGCACCCACGAGCTTGTGTATTTCTGCGATGAGTGCGAGCTGCGTGGCTTTGAGGTTCAACGGCGCCAGCGCCCCGTCATACAGTTGTTCAAGTCTGCGAGCCGCAAGGCGCAGTGATGTGGCCGTGCAGACCCGTCCGCTCCAGTTGTCCTGCTCACTTGTCGCGGGCCTATCCGGACTGTTTTTCGTATCAATAAAATTTGAGGTCATAGCCATATTTTATAAATGGTTGAGTGCTGCGCCATCGGCAAGCCGCTGGCGATTAACTTTACACTTAACTATCAATTATATTACATTTGAGCCCTCAACTTTATTTTACTTGAGCACTCAATTAAATTACAATTGCGTCTGCATCTGCATTACACTTGAGTGCTCAACAATATTACTTGAGCCCTTAACCATAATAGAAAGCTATCAATGACTAATCCAAACTCTAAGAATGTCGCCCTTGTCACTGGGGCTTCCTCCGGTATCGGAGCCGTCTATGCGGATCGTCTCGCTGCGCGAGGATACGATCTCATCCTCGTCGCCCGGCGCGCTGACCGCCTGGAAGCCCTCGCCGCGCAAGTCTCAAAAGCGCACGGTATCAAAGCTGAAACGATCTCAGCCGATCTGACCAAAGACCAGGACCTGGCGCGGATCGAGACGATTCTGGCCACCAATGAGGATGTGCGTGTCCTGGTGAACAACGCCGGTATTGCGCGCCTGGCACCGCTTGCCCAGACGTCTGCAGACGACGCGTTTTCCCAAATCGCCCTGAATATCACAGCGTTGACGCGCCTGACGCAAGCTGCGGTGCCCGCCTTCGTGGCGAGGAAGCAGGGCCTGATCATCAATATCGCATCCGCCTTATCCGTCCACGCGCTGCCCATCAGCGCCATCTACAGCGGCACCAAGGCTTTCGTATTGCAATACAGCAGAGGCTTGCAGCAAGAACTGACCGAAACCGGCGTGAAGGTTCAAGTTGTCTTGCCTGCTTCCACCGCCACCGAGCTTTGGGATCTGTCAGGCGTTCCGCTGGCGGCCCTCAACAAAGAGACCTTGATGACGACCGAAAACATGGTCGATGCAGCGCTTGCGGGCCTAGACCAAGGCGAAACGATCACGTGGCCTTCGGTCGCCGATGCAAGTCTGTGGGACAAGTATGAGGAAGCACGCTCCGCGCTGTTCGCTGGCACCCAAGCCGGAACGCCAGCTACTCGGTACAAGATTGCTTGATTCCCGCTAGCTGAACATAGCTGTTTTTCTTTTTCTCTCCCGCTTTTCAATTTTTTCAAGGACAAACCATGCTTTTCGACACCTTTTCTCTGCGTGCCACCTCGCTCAGCAATCGCATTGTGATGTCGCCGCTCACGCGCAGCCGCGCGAGTGACCACAATACGCCCACCAGCCTGATGGCTACTTATTACGCCCAGCGCGCAAGCGCCGGCCTCATCATCACGGAAGGAACCTCGCCGTCGCCAAATGGCTTGGGCTATGCCCGCATCCCCGGCCTGTTCAATGACGCTCAGGTGCAAGGCTGGAAGCTGGTGACCGACGCAGTGCATGCGAAGGGTGGCAAAATCGTCGTGCAGCTGATGCATACCGGCCGCGTGGCCCACCAGGCCAACCTACCGACCGGCGCTGAAGTCCTTGGACCTTCACCCGAGACCTGCCCTGGCGAGATGTGGACCGATACGCAAGGCAGTCAGCCGCACACGCCACCGCGCGCCATGACCGAGGCCGATATCCAGGCCGTGATCGGCGAATACGCGACGTCCGCGCGCCTTGCCATCCAGGCCGGCTTTGACGGCATCGAGCTGCACGCCGCCAATGGCTACTTTCTGGAGCAATTCCTGAACGCCAACATCAACCACCGCACCGATAGCTACGGCGGCACGGCCGAAGGGCGCAACCGGTTAGTGCTGGAGGTTGCCCGCGCTGCCGTGAAGGAGATCGGTGCTGAGCGCGTGGGCATCCGCTTGTCGCCCCACGGCGTGGTCAACGCAGCCGGCGCATTCGAGGGCGTGGACGAACAGTACCTAGCGCTGGTGAAGCAACTGTCCGCCCTCGGCCTCATGTACGTTCACATCCTGGACCATTCGGCGATGGGCGCTCCGCCTGTTCCGGCGAAGCTGAAAGCCGATTTGAGAGCCGCGTTCGACGGCCCCTTCATCCTCGCAGGCGGACAGAACAAAGCCAGCGCACAACAGGCACTGAGCGACGGCCTCGCAGATCTGGTGGCCATGGGCAGGCCTTTCATCGCTAACCCTGACCTGGTTGACCGCATACGCCAGGACGCGGCATTGAACGCACCAGATCCCACCACGTTTTACACGCCCGGTGCCAAGGGCTACACCGACTATCCGACGCTCGCAGGCTAGGCATCAACCATCCCCAACTCTCAACCCAACCTTACAAACGATCCAAGGAACCCATATGATTTTCAACACAAATACTTTCAAAACCGCGCTCATGTCCATTGCGCTTGCGGCTACGGCTAGCCTCATGCCAGCCGGCACTTTCGCGGCTGACAAGGGGAAGGTCCTTGTCGTGATGTCAAGCGCCCACGCGCTCGATCTCCAGGATGGAAAGCAGTACCAAACGGGCTACTTCCTCAACGAACTCGCTGTTCCATTGCGGATGCTGGTCGATGCGGGGTATACACCGGTTTTCGCCAATCCCAAGGGTGACACGCCGTCAATGGACGCGGGTTCGAACAACAAGAATTACTTCGGGGGTGATGATGCGAAGCGTACAGACGCACTCTCCTGCATTGCTAAGTTCGATGCGTTGAAGAATCCCAAAACATTGGCATCTGTTGCCGCAGAAGGCGCCAGCGGCTATGCAGCGGTGTTCATTCCGGGTGGCCATGCGCCTATGCAAGACCTGATCAAAGAGAAGTCGCTCGGCATCATACTGAAGAGCTTCCACGCGGCCGCCAAGCCTACGGCGATCATCTGCCACGGACCGATCGCTCTTCTGTCAACCCTGCCTGATGCAGCCACGTTTCAAACCGCCCTCATCACAGGCGACACCGCTGCGGCCAAGAAGCTTTCTCAGGACTGGACGTATGCGGGCTACAAGGTAAGCGTCTTCGCAACATCCGAAGAAAAGCAGATCGAAGGTAGTACGCAGCTCGGCGGTCAGGTCCTATTCTATCCAGACGCAGCTTTGGCCACAGCCGGCGCCACTATTCAGAACGGTGCAGATTGGCAGTCCAACGTCGTAGTCGATCGGGAACTGATCACCGGTCAACAGCCCCTGTCAGCCGAAGTCTTCGGCAAGGCTTTAATGGCGAAGTTGGCCGCACAAGTTAAATAATGGGAGTGAACCTGTACCGACCAGCACAGGCTCTACTGCACTTCGCACAAAAAAGCGGCTGCGAACTGATCCGCACGCAATCCAGTTCGCGGCCTTCTTTGCAACCGTGAAGGTGGAACACATATTGCCGCTGATCGAGTTGCCCTAATAGCGCGATGCACATCGCAGAAATCCACCAGAATGATTACACGAGACTTCCACTACTACGAGCCCTCGAAGGGCCATGGGCTGAGTCATAATCCACTGAATGCGCTAGTCGCCCTCCCCCCAATCGCCTGGATCTCAACTCGGGACGCGCAAGGGTACGTCAATCTGGCCCGTTACAACTTTTTCAACGCGTTCAACTACGACCCGCCCATCATCGGGTTCTATTCGATCGCCTGGAAGGACTGGACTTCCCCTAATTCAGTAGACATTTAATAATGTCAAAAACTGAGTAGGAAGTCCAGCAAGGTAAGGTGTGCGCACTCCACTCAATCCGACAAACTGATCGGCACCGGTCAGGCTTGCGATACTAGCCCGAAGGATGGCAGGTGTGCATTGCAACGGAGCACTGCCAGTCGAACTGACTGGCTTGCCAGAGTGAGGCAAGAAAGGAGCCCTCCTCCACATGACGTCTTATAAATTCTTTGCATCAGACTTGTCATTAAAAAATGTTTTGATGCAGACATTTTTTATCGCCAAGCCAATGTGTTTATAGTTAATCAAAATATACTCCACCTTAGAATATTGAAAAACACCAATAAAACAAAGCGGGTACGGCACTATTTCATGATTTAACATAGGGAGTATAGGTAACTCCTCCTCGTCCTAAACATACGCTCAGATCAGTATGACGTCATTTCAACAGGGCGTTGACCAGTCAAAAAATATTGCATCAATTCAGACACTGAGCGTATCGCGGTACCGAACGGCAAAGGCTCCGAGCCGCGAAAAAATAATCCGCGCTTCACATCGCCCTTGAGTGCGAACGACAATTGTGTGTCGATACAAAATTGTCCTGCCTTGCTTAAGCCATCTCGCAAGCCGCATTGCTGGAGGCAATCGAAAGCCATCAAGCATTTTTTCTGCTTCGCCTTATCCTGAAGTTTCTGCTCTTTTTCCAGATACGTGGCGAGCCATGGGGTTTTGACGGCTCGCGCAGGCAGCCCAGCAACACTCATGAAGGTGACTATATCCTCCGGCCTGGCTTCAGCCAGCGTTTTCTTAAAGTTCACATGCGCATCACCTTCCTCGGTCACGGCAAAGGCACTTCCGAACTGCACGGCGCTTGCCCCTTGCGATAGCAGCTCGCGTACCTTGTCATGGCTATTAACGCCACCGGCGGCGATCAATGGAATATTTTCTTTCTCCAGTCCCAGCTCTCTGAAAAGTTCACGGGTACCCGACAAAACACCGGCCATTTCAAAACGCGCATCGCTGATATCCTCTGCCCGTGGCGCACCGAGATGACCACCGGCATAGCGCGGGTGCTCAATCACAATAGCATCGGGTAAGCGACCTTTGCGCATCCATTTTTTCATGAGCAGGGAAATCCCACGGACATCCGACAAAATTGGAATCAAGGCGACTTTGGGGAAATCGATGGTAATTTCCGGCAAATCCATCGGTAAGCCAGCGCCGACGACAACTGCATGCGCACCGCTTGCGCAAGATTGCCTGACATAATTTGCATACTCAGATACGGCACGCATCACATTGACAGCAATTGCACCTGCCTCACCGGCGAGTGCTTTTGCCGCTTGGATTTCACGGTCGAGTGCGATCAGGTTCACCTTATTAATCAGGTCCTTATCCTTGCTACTACCGGTTTGCCCCATCAGATCTTCATGGTGACGGCGCAGATCCACGCTGGAGATTGTCCCCATTCCACCAAGACTAGCGACGGTTCCCGCCAGTTGATGTGCAGAGACGCCAATTCCCATCCCCCCTTGTACGACGGGCAGTAAAAACTTTTCTTTCAATTGAAATAAAGGGAGTGAACTGGTGAGCACAATTTTTCCTTATTAAATAGGACTTGCGAGGCAGTATCGCCGGCATCTTGCTTAGTAACATCCTGCACAATTTGCATTACATGCGAAGGCCGGACAAACATTGACTTCGCAGAGTAAGTCCTTTAAACATCGTCAGATTTGATGTGGATTAAAGATTACTCTGATTCTGTCTGAGTCAATTCAGTTAAGCCCTCTCGCGCAGCGATTATCTTGTAACAAGAATGACATTTTTCTTGACGCTGTAATTGGCACTTGCGTACACTCTCACGATCCCCTAAAAACCGTCGATCATGATCGATTAGACAATACACCGCCTATGAAACTTAACCGACAAGCTATCTCCTCCCTTTTTTCTCCGGCAATATCTTCTGTTCTGACATCTGCATTCGTATTCTGCTTATCGTCAACAGCCTACGCGGAAGAACGCGACGTCGCCACATCAACCAGTACTCCAGAATCGAACGTCAGTTTGATCCAGACCGCTCCGGCAGCAAGCACGGTAGCTGTTGAACTTCCACTGGATACGATCGCGCAAGAAACGGATTTGTGGAATCGCATCCGAAGCGGCTACGCGATACCAGATCTGGACAACCAGATCGTCAGCAATCAGCTGAACTGGTATAGCACTCGCACTGATTACATCCAGCGCACGGTACAACGCGGTTCGCGTTATTTGTATCACGTGGTCGAGGAATTAGAAAAACGCGGCATGCCAACGGAACTAGCTTTGCTGCCATTTATTGAGTCTGCTTTTAACCCGCAAGCTATCTCGACTGCCAAAGCCTCAGGTATGTGGCAATTCATGGCGGCAACTGGGCGCGACTTCAACCTGAAACAAAATATGTTCAAGGATGACCGGCGCGGCGTACTGGACTCAACCGATGCGGCACTGACATACCTAGAGCGTCTGCACGGTATGTTTGGCGACTGGCAATTAGCGCTAGCTGCTTACAACTGGGGCGAAGGCTCTGTGCAGCGCGCCATCAAGAAGCAGCAAGCGATGGGTCTGCCAATCGATTTTGAGAGCCTGTCTGCCCTCATGCCGAATGAAACAAAAAACTACCTTCCAAAGCTGCAGGCGGTCAAAAATATCATTGGTCATCCCGAGCAATTTGGCATTGAATTGCCGAAACTGGACAATCAGCCCTACTTCGTCTCAGTAGAAAAAACTCGTGATATTGACGTTCGCGTGGCCGCGCAATTGGCAGAAATGTCAGTCGGCGATTTCACAGCACTAAATCCGCAATTCAATCGCCCTGTGATTACAGGAGGCAGCAATACCAAGATCTTGTTACCGACTGATAACGCGATGGTTTTCAGGGACAATCTAAGTAAATGGAATGGCCCGCTCTCGTCTTGGGCAACGCATACCGTAGGAAAAACAGAACGTATCGAATCTCTGGCGAACCGCTTGGGTTTAAAACCGGAAGTATTGCGTGAAGTAAATTTAATCCCGGCCAAGATGTTGGTCAAAGCAGGCTCAACCCTGCTCGTCCCGAAATCAAGCAAAACACCTGATCAGGATATTTCTCTCGAAATTGCAGAAAAAGCACAGCTGATTATTGAGAAGACGCCATCTACCCGACAAGTCAGTATCAAAGTCGGCAAACGCGACAACCTGAATTCCATCGCCAGACATTATCGTGTCAGCGTAGCGGATGTGAAAAGTTGGAATAATTTGAAGCGGGACACGCTGACAGCAGGACAAGCATTGCAAATTCATGTGCCTGTTCAGCAAGCAAGAGCAAAAAATTCCCGTGTTATCGTTGCGCAAAATAATCGCGGTAACCGCAACGGCAAAGTAATGAGCCACGCATCTAAAATCCATACGACGACAAAGATTGCTCTGGCAAAAGCAAAGCCTGGCAAAAAACATAGCTAGGACTTTCGCTGTGCGGCAGGTGCTATTAAGTATTTCTGATGACGCAAATAAAAAAGGCACAAAATGTGCCTTTTTTATTTGCGCCTTGCTTATGTATTGCGGATACGCTATCCGCAAAATTTGAAAGCACCGGATAACCGACCGGTGCTTAGCTCAAGTGATTACTTACCAGATTGATTCGCGAAGATGATCCAGTAACGCGCCAAATCGGCAGTGCCGTCCGCCCCCTGAACAGTTTTCAATACTTTGATGGCATTAGCTTTTTTACCTGCTTCAATCAATGCGATACCTTGCAACAGCTTGGCGTCGTCGGCACGCTTTAACTCACCTTTAGCAATGCCTTGCTCAATCATTTTCAAGCCTTTATCAGCTTGACCGGCAGTCACATAGCCATAGCCAAGATTTACAAGGCCTGTACCGTCTTTGCTTTGATTGGCTTCTGTTTCATTCGTAGCTGCACTAGCTTTGCTCTCGGCCAGATTTTTGTTCGCCAGATCGCGCAAACGCTTATGACGCTCAGCTTCAGTACCAGCACCTAAGGCGCCTGCTTTATAACCTTGTTCAATAATCTTGATTGCTTCTGCCGGGTAACCAGCTTGCAAAGACAATTGGGACATTTCCATGAAATCGTTCGTACGGGTAATCTGACCCAGTGCGAATTTCAAACGATACAAATTCAGTGACAAACGCTCGGAGTAACCTGGCTTACTTTGAATACGACCCAGCAAATCGATCCAGTAATCTTTCTTAGGATAGTAAGTCAGCAGTTTTTCGATCGCAGCAACATAGGTTGATTTATCGTTTTGCTTCAATGCAGCATTGGCGTATAACTGCAAACTTGTTTCACTTGGAGCACGACCAGATTTCTCTTCCGCAGCCAGGTCCGAACGAACTTCTTTCATCGTGCCAGCGTAGTCACCACTCATGTACATCGATTGAATCAGGAAAGGACGCATCGCAGGATCACTACCGCCGTCAGTGTAGTAACGCTTTACCCATTGTGTCGTTTTGGCGTAATTACCTGCTTTGTAATAAGCAGATGCCAATCCTTGTACATATTTCAGTTGTTCACCAGCAGGCAATTTGTTCGCAGAAATAATGGCCTCATAGGAACGGATCACCGTGTCATTATCACCAGCGGCACTCGCAATAGCTGCACGCATACGTTCGATAGTGAAATTTTCATTCACGGTTTTACCGCTTACGCTATCCGTCTCGTGAATTTTTGCCAGAGCATCTTTGTATTTTTTGGCCTTAAATAATTCACCAGCAGCTTGCACTACCTTGCCGATTTCCGGGCGCATTGCTTCCTGAGCATAGGCTGTATTTCCAGCGATAGTTGTCAACTCAGGTACAGCACAGAATCCAATCGCAGCAAGTAATACAGCGAGACGTGACAATCGTAGTTGCTTCATGTTTTGATCTCTCAATCAATAAAAATCAATAAATATAATGAATGTGGACGTTACAGCATTTTGAATATGAAAAAAGGCAGGAGTAACCCTGCCAATTTTGAATAATACCTTAGTTTTTGTGCTTGAAACAGCAAGAAGCCAAGTAATTGAAAACTACTACTTCAAGAACTGCTCATTACCGACCATACCGATCTTAGTGACGCCAAGACGCTGAGCCGTTGCCATCACATGAGCCACCGACTTGTACGCCACCAGCTTGTTCGGCCGCAGATGCACTTCCGGCTGATT